>JBHLSA010000121.1:0-5797 GCA_048882025.1 Candidatus Thorarchaeota archaeon
ATTTGAATTAGAAGAATGAAAAAGAGAGCGATTTGAACCCGCTTAGTTCGTGATTGTCGTTTTGTTGTAAGGCAAGATGGTTGTTTCACTCGATTTCACCAATAAGAGGAGTGGTGGGATAATCGAAAATGCCTAATTCTGTTGTTTCAATAGAACCAATGTCAGATAGAAAGGAAAGAATTTCTTCGTTAGAATGATTGGGAGCACAGTGGTTTGTTGTTTGTTGTTCTTTTCCTGATAATAGCCAGAAACGGATGCGATAGGCAGATTCTAGGCCCATTATGGCTTTTAACAATTCATTGATCCTCTCTCGATTTTAGAGATTTGGAACTGTAGTGAAGAGGGGGCAGATTTTAATTCGTTTTTATGAATTTCGGGAGGGCTTGATGGTGTGCCATAATAAGAAGGCTATGACTCCCCCTCCAAGAAGAACGCCACTAAAGAACCATATAGAAAATGAGAAGAAATCATGGAAACAAAGTGCTAGGTAGATAATTCCTGCGAGCATCGGTAAACCAAGAAGACTCAGTTCGAATAGTGTTTGTCGTGGACGTTCTCTGGCAACGGAAACAACTAAGGAAACATCTGCTTTACTGGGGGACAGCCCAATGAAAAAACAAAATGCAAAGTAATATTTGAGCCCGGTATGCATTGGTACGATGGGCCAGAAAGTAAGGAGGAGATATAGAGCCAGTGCAAGAATGAGGAGAGGCGCGAATCCGACTAGTAAGCCACTAGTGAAGCTACGAAATTGCCTTGCATCAACCACAACCCCTCCACTAACCCCATTCTTATTGCCGACGAAAATTCTGTGTTCATGAATAGGAATGCCTGTGATTCGACAGAAAAAATCGTGACACACCTCATGGAGGACAATCCCAGGAAAGGCAAGATAGCGGATAAATGTGCCAATTCGCTGGCTAATTATGTCAACTAGTTTCATGAGAAAGAGGCTAGCAATGAGAAAAAGAAAGATCATCATAATGGCATCGAAGAGCAGACCTAGTAGCTGTGCGTCGGGAGATATTTGCACATCATCTCCTCCATTTTTTTTCTGGTTCATGTTGATTAGGAAGCGAGCCTACAAGCTGAGGATTATTTTTTTGACCTTCATTGAAAGAAGTGGAGAGGGCTAGTTGGGATGCATTTTGTGAAGCTATTGGTTGGCTAGGTGACTCGTGGGGGTTGGTGTGGTTGCTTTGGGTGATGTGGGTAGGAGAAGCAATGATGGGAAACTGGAGGGGTAGTGGTTGAGGAACGATTACGGCTATGGAAGTTAGTACATGAAATTGGTTGAATGTTGTTTGAGCTTTTTTTAATAACACGATTGGAACGACAAAGGAGGTGAGTAATAGAGAAGCGGTGATGAGAGAAAGCCCAAGTGCCCAACATATGCCGGAGAGTCCAATGAGAAATGGGAGAAGGAATATTGCTAGCCCAAGGTAACGATAAGATCTTTTGAGAGGCCGGATAGTTGCTTCAGGGGAATTTTGAATCAAATCAAGTTTTGGAAAATATTCGGTGACATATTGTTCTAGTTCAGTGTAATCTACGAGATGGGAAGGATGTACTGAAGTATGTTTGAAATCTGTTGGCTGAGTTTGGTTAAGCCAATTGATTAGTAGTGGAAAGATCCGGACTTTTGCTAACTGCCCTGACTCGTGGGTAATGAGGTAGGCCTTTTTACCAAGGAAAGAGATGACATGACTTTGGAGGCATGGGAAAATATGGTGAGGAGTAGTATTGATTTGCGTTTGAATTTCGTTTAGATAATGGATGAGAAGAGCGGCCTCATTTCGGAGCGCTCCACTCTTTTCATTAAGTTCTCGTATAACAAGAAAATCACAACAGAAGGCACCATGAGCAGAATAATGCCGGTACGCAAATGTTGTGCCATCTATTCCTTTTGGCAAGGTTACAAATTCGAGTCGTTGAAGTTGTAGTTGAAGCCTTGTTTTAGATGTCTGGCTCAAAGTATTCAATTCCCATAAGAATTATAGCAAATGCGGGCGGAATTTGAAGAATTTTTAAGAATTTCTATTTTGAACAGGTTTGGATCTGCCCTAAAATGAGTTTTCAACAGTTTGTCGTTGTGCAAGATCTTGGTTAGATTCAAAAGAAAGATGAAATTGTAGACAAGCCAAAATTTTGGATTGCCTGGGAGAGCTCTAGTTGCATTGATTTTGGTTATTAGCTCCGGCTCTAAAGCCACACGTCCTTGTTCAGAATTTAGAATTGGTTTTCAGCTCTATTTATTTAAAAAAGAGTTGAGCACTTTTAGTCATATTCGATTAAGAAATCGCCTTCTAGTAGTTTGTCAAGGCGTTCGAATAATTTTGGATCTTCTTGTCGCATCATCATTTTACTCAGGGAATTTGCTAGAAGTTTCACCTTAAGACCTGTTATCGTGAAACAACTAGCAAGCAAACATTTTGAATGATGAGTATTGACAATTAGTAGGACACTTATTCAAACAGCTGAGTTCTTCATCTAGTAGGTCTTTAGCAGAAGGAGCATACGGTATACAAAATGAGAAAGAATGAAATCTAGAAAATCTGTGAAAATCTTGGGTTAATTAACAGTTTAATAGAAGAACGCACCAAGAATATGTGTGGTTTAAATAGTCTTTTCTCTAGGGGCGAGAAGATGGAGTGTTCACGGAATGAGTGGAGATCATTGGTTGATTAATGCAACAATGAGACGTGTAGCCTTAAAGGCACGAGGCCCTGCAATCTCATTAGCCAAAGGTCTGTTGGAGCAAATTCCTCAATTTATGTCCGCAGGCATGTCTGTTGAGACAGCGGTTCGAGAATCATTGCTAATAGCAATTCGTTCAGCTCAACTTAGAGCTCGTCATTGTGTGGGAAGTGAACGGTATGCTCTAGATGATTTTATTGACGCGTGTCTGAAAATGGAAAGTCAAACAGAGCACCTCATCAAAGTATAAAGATCCCTTTTGACTTTCAGATAGAATAGCTTCAAGAGAATGGTTCTTAACAAGTGTAATTCAGTATTTTAGGCGACTCGATATCTTTTGAAATATAGCAGGAAGACAGCGGTTTTAAATTGTTATTAAACGTAAGATTGGGCAGAAAGCATTTAATGAAGGATTGAAATGTGAAGGCATTAGCTGTGTGCGGAAGAGGTGCATGTCATGACGATTTCTGTGTATATCATGTGTAAAGTGTTTATGGGCTATATCCAAGATGCTGTAGATGCACTTCGTGAACTGGAAGCAGCCACAAGCATCACGGTTACAACAGGCGACTATGATATCATTGCACGCTTTGATTTACCTGACTTAGAAACGCTCTATGATTTAACTGTAAATTACATTGGAAAAATTAAGGGCATGGAAAGCGTTACTACATCTATAGTGGAGAAGGAATTCTAAACAAATCACTATGACATAACTAGGAGCAGTTAACATTGCGGCCAGCTATGGAACGACGGATTGGATCACAACGCCGCAAAATTGTCTTCTACTTTCTAGCGCTTATTTCTGGTGTTCTGTATGCGTTTTCAGTCTTTAGTGATGTATTCATCTACAAACTGCTAATACCTAACCCTATAGCATTTGCACTGGCGGAACAATGGCTCGCTCTTCTCTTCACAGTGATTCTATTACTGATCTTTAGTATTCCCACCAACCGTGCTCGACGTCGAAGTCTTGGAACACGCTTGGACAGATCTTTTACTCATATCAACTTCCCTTCTCGAAAAATTTTCCGAGACATAATAATTGCCAGTATTTTTTCTGGAATTGCTACTTTCTCTTATTATTACGTCACTGGAGTGAACGCTGATGTTTCAGCGGTTATACCTTTTTCCAGGTTTTCTCTCATCTATCTGATGATTGGGGATCTCATTCTTA
The DNA here is from genome assembly GCA_048882025.1 of Candidatus Thorarchaeota archaeon. GTDB lineage: Archaea > Asgardarchaeota > Hermodarchaeia > Hermodarchaeales > Hermodarchaeaceae > Hermodarchaeum. The sequence continues at coordinate 3,875 of JBHLSA010000121.1, forward strand.
TTCGTGATTGGCCAAGCCCTATCGAAGCTCTCTCTATCATCGCCATCACTTTTGGAGTTATTATAGTTGGTATTGTCCCTGGTACATTCAATCTGTTCTTGATGCTCTTTATCATAACCGTTTGGGCAGGAAGCGTGGCAATTAGTGTATTCTTTCAAAGTCGTGCTAAGCGTACAGAAATCCGTCCAGGGGGAACCACTGACTCTTTGAATTTACGTCTTTGGTTGCTACTCTTTCTCAATCTCTTCATGACATTAATGATGGTTCCTCTAATTACGCCTGATGTAATCGCTATACTAGTTCTTCAATTTCCCATCGCTGTACCATGGCTATTGCTACCTGTTGGATTAACATTTTTCTCACTAATTGCCTATCTTCAAGCTTTAGGACGAGGCAAAATGTCAGTAGTCCAAAGTGTTGGCTCCATCTCCATAGTACTTGGCATCCCTCTTACTTTGTTAGGTGCTTACATTTTCCCTGGTACCTTTAATCCTCCTGCCACAGACTTTCTATCATGGCTTCTTAAATTAACTGGCACTATTTTTGTAATTTCTGGGATTATCGCATTGAGTTTGAGTGAAATGAATGGTTACGTATTCATCAAATTAAGACCAGGAACAGGTGACATTATGACACGCTTAAGGCAAATTCATGGTGTAAGTCGGGTTTCAGCCATTTCAGGCAAATGGGACTACATAATTAGAATTGATATCCGAAGTTTGAGTAGTACACGTGTTAAAACTCTCCGTAAGATAGAGGATGTCGAAGGGGTTATCGATATGGAGACCATCCTAATCTTGAAAGAATGGAACTAGAACAGATTCTGTTTACATTCTGATAGGCCACCATAAGGTATTTAAAAAGACCAAATTCGCCACCCCCTTGGTTAAGATGGAACCCAGTACATTTCTTCCACTGGATGGGCTTACAGAAGGCTATGGTCTTCGTGATGACGCCCTTGATCAGATGCTGATGACTACGGGGTACCGAGAGATTACTCTTCAATATCGATCTGCAATTAATACAATCCAAGAAGCATTTTCTAGTGATACACGATTACGGGTCATTGCTCTTCCTCTTGATGACGAGCAGGATTCACTTTGGCCTCATATGGCTTGGATGCCGTTATGGTCAAACCGAGACACATGTGTGTTAATCGCAGATCCCTTACAAACCCTATGCCACCATGATTTGGATTACTTGATTCCTCATGGATTTGCTCAATACTATGCCCATACTATTGAGGAATATCCTTATTATTTACCTCAAACGACACCTGAACTTCTTTGGCCAAAATATCTCGACTGCCACCCAATCACGATTTCTCCACACTATGTGTTAAACCCGAAAATCCCTCACGAATTTGATGACACTGACCCCACGATTTTTTCGTTAACACTTGAAGCGATTCTAAGACTTCGTGCCTATATTTCAGACCATCTTCTATTGCAGCGTGGATTTGCTACCGGTGTTGCGTATCAGTACATGACACTTCTCTACGAACTTCCTCTCCCAGCATTTTCAGATACAACTGAATCACCATGGCAATTATCTTTTCTTCTGATTGACATTGCACGAGCTGTAATTACTCTAAGAAAAACCGAGTATGTAACTTGGACTGGCCTCCGAAACCTCATTGACCTTGCGCGAGGGCGTCTACGCGACCTTGATCAAATAGTAGGGAACGGCTTGACTATTTTGACACAATTTGATCAAATTCACCAATTTCTTACAAATCTACAACCACTAACACTTCGTGATCCAATGGAAACAAATGGATTTCTCTATCGATTACTTGAGAAAGCAGGAGTTTTTCAAGAAGATACGTGAGCTAGTTTCGTTAAATTTCAATCAAATGAATTCATGCAATGGGCACGTCACCTAGCCTAGGGGAATAATGAGGCTTTTGTGAATGGAATCTAT
>JBHLSA010000122.1:0-5756 GCA_048882025.1 Candidatus Thorarchaeota archaeon
CTCGTCGAGCAAGCATCGAAAGATGCATAGTGGTATCTTTTTGCTCAACCAGCACCTCCAGAAGTCGTATCTGGGGGGTATCACCGAAAAGCTCTTTTAATCGACCCATTGGAAGAAGCCAACCTCACCGCTCATGAAAGGAATCTGTGGAAATACAGGGGTACTGCTAGGAAAAAAAGCTTATCTCAAAAATTACAAAACGCCAATAAATTGTCATTCAGTCGTAATTCTGGTTCCAATTTTCCCTTCTTTCACTGCGTGAAGTAAATTTTCAGCGTCAGTTCCGTTGATAAACCAAATTTCAACTTTTGCGCGTTCAACAATACCCAACGCCCGTTTATCAAAAAGCGGATAGGTTCCTGGATCACTTGCCAACGAAGCGACAATTTTGCCTAATTGGTTCAAGGATAATTCATGTAGTAGTTTAGCATCAGGTGACTCCTTGGGATCTTTATCATACACGCCATCTACATCAGTCAAATTGATTAGAATTTCTGAGTTAGTCAATTCTGCAACACGAGCAGCGACCGCATTGGTTGATTGACCAGGTTGAAGTCCACCTAAGACTAGTAATCGTCCATTATCTTGCAGGTGCATGAGTTCTTCTTCAGAGGTTATTGGTGTAGGATAGGTGATATCATTTAAGGCTGTAATCATAAGCTGTGCACAGACGCGTGTTGCGGCAATACCCAAATTGTCCTGCGCATCACGATTAGCGCCCAAAGCTTTCCCTCTTTCGACGAGTGTCTTCGCTAAAATCCCTCCGCCTATGACCAATATTATGTTATGATTTTGATTTACAAGTTGTCGAATTACTTGAGCATAATTGGCGAATTGAGAGAGCTTGAAGTTATGATTCTGATCAAATAGGAGAGACCCACCAATTTTTATTACAAGCTTCATAGAAACGCCTCTGTAGTTCGAAAAGTTTATGATTACCTTTAACGGTTGCTGCTCGCACTTAATGGCTCATACATACCTTTTTGCTTTATGCGAACAGGGAGTTGTTATCCATGTCCACTACCAGCGAATCATATCAACGGTTTAAACTCAAAAAGATAGTGGACGCACTCGCTACCAAAAAGGGTCTCCACACCGAATTGATCACCTTGTATATCCCACCTGACCGGCAAATGAGCGATGTAGTAGGCACCCTACGAAATGAATACGGCACTGCTTCTAATATCAAATCAAAATCCACAAGGAAGAATGTGATGGATGCTATTCAAACCGTCATGCAACGGTTAAAGAATATCCCAAAGCCTCCTCCACATGGTCTAGCTGTTTTTGCCGGTGCTATTCCAATTGGAGCGCCAGGTAGCGAAAAGATGGAAATTTATCTCATCGAGCCCCCGGAACCTGTTAACGTGTTTATATACCGATGTGCAGCTGAGTTTTGGCTTGACCCACTTCGGGAAATACTCAAACCCAAGGATAGCTATGGTTTGATTTCTATTGACCGTAGCGCTGCAGCCTGGGCTCTACTCCGTGGAACCAGTTTACAAGTAGTAAAAACAATCAAATCTGGCATCATGGGTAAGCACCGAGCAGGTGGACAGAGCCAACGCAGATTTGAACGCTTGATTGAACAGGCAGCCCATGAATTTCTCACACGCTCTGGAGAACTTACACGAGAACTGTTTGAAGAAATACCGGATCTGAATGGTATCATAATTGGTGGTCCAGGCTTCACAAAAGAAGTCTTCACGGAGAAGGGTTATCTCAAACCTCCACTCAAAGATAAAGTCTTAGCAATTCTGGATACTGCATACTCGGGTGAAGAAGGAATACGTGCCCTTGTCGAAAAATCGGATACCATATTACGAAACCAACGCCTTATCGAAGAAAAGCACCTCGTTCAACAATTTCTCAGCGAACTAGCTCGAGATACAGGTCTTGCCACCTATGGTGAAAAACAAGTTCGGGAAGCACTCAATCGTGGAGCCGTAGAAATTATACTGGTCTCAGAGGGGATTGATTTCACTCGAGCAACAATCACCTGTACATCCTGTGACAATATTACCGAAAAAACCCTGCCCTCAGATCAAATTCAAAAACTCGAAAACACATTAGCCGATGAACAATGCACACAATGCCAAAACCAAACCCTCCAGATTACTGAAGCTAAAGATATCATAGAAGAATTAGGTGAAATGGCAGAAGAAACCAGTGCTGAAATTGAAATCATCTCACCGGAAACCGAAGAGGGAAGACAGCTTTTAACGTCTTTTCGTGGAATTGGTGCGATTCTTCGTTGGGCTGAACAAACATAAGTCAACAATTTTTGGAGAAAGCCTTTTTAGCGATGGACGAATTGCCCTCTCCTGGTCAAATGACAAACTATAACAACACACCCTAATAGCTCGTTTAACAACGTTTCAAGATATTGTCGTCCAGAGGTGCAAAATATTGGGAAGAGAATTTCAACTCAAAGAAAAACGATGGCACCCCCACATCGAAGAAGAAATCTTGGCACTATGGACAAAAGAGCAACTCTATACCTTTACCCCCGAAACCGAGAATCCAATCTTCTCAGTAGATACACCTCCCCCTTACCTGAGTGGCCCGTGGCATGTTGGCGGCTCTATTCATTATGCTCAAATTGATATGATTGCTCGAACAAAGCGCATGGAAGGTTTTGATGTTAATTTTCCAATGGGATTAGACCGAAACGGCTTACCCATCGAAGTTCAAGTTGAAAGGACATACAACATAAGTATGCATGATATTCCTCGTCAGAAATTCTTGGACATGTGTGCTGAATTTTTAGATCGTTATGAAGAATTGATAGTTACACACGCACAACGCCTGGGACTAAGTTGTAATTCCTTCAAACATGACGAGATGTACCGAACCGATAGCCCCGAATACCGTGCAGTCACCCAACGTACATTCATTGAACTTTATAACAAAGGCCTCATCTACATTGATGATCGCCCCAACAACTGGTGCCCAGAATGCGGAACCACAATTGCCGATGCAGAAGTTGAATACAAAGATATTGAAACAACACTCTCAACCCTCAAATTCACCGTCGAAGAATCAGGTGAGGAATTACCAATTGCTACAACTCGCCCCGAACTGTTATCTGCTTGTGCGGCTGTTCTTGTCAATCCTGAAGACGAAAGGTATCAGAAGCTTCATAACAAAACAGCATTAACTCCGTTATATAACAAAAAGGTCCCAATCATCCCTCACCATGAAGCACGCATTGAATTTGGAACCGGCGTTGTGATGGTTTGCAGCTACGGCGATTATACCGATGTTCGGCTCTTCCGAGAACTTGAATTGGAACCAATTAATGCACTAGGTGCTGATGGAAAACTTACAGAAGTAACCGGTCCCTATAAGGATTTGACCGTTACTGAAGCCAGGAGAACGATCATAAAGGACCTCCAAGACCAAGGTCTTATTCTCAAACAAGAAACCACTACACATCGCACCCCCACTTGTTGGCGAAGTAGAAATCCCATCGAATTTATCGCCATGCCCGAATACTACCTGAAACAATTACCCTACATCGATGACCTTCGTATAGTCGTCGACCAAATAACCTTCTTCCCCCAAAAGAACAAACAAATCCTCGTGGACTGGATTAACAGTGTAAGCCGCGACTGGCCTATTAGCCGACGCCGATTTTACGGTACCGAAGTCCCCCTCTGGTACTGCACAAAATGCAACGAAACCATCATTCCACCTCCAGGTCCTTACTATCAACCCTGGAAGACCCCACCCCCAATTAAAAATTGCCCCAAATGTGGAGCCACCAACACGATTGAAGGCGAAAGCCGCACCCTAGACACCTGGATGGACTCGTCCATCAGTGGTCTCATCACCATCCATTACACAAAAGATGAAGAATTTTTCTATCAAAACTTCCCCACCAGTATTCGACCACAAGGGAAAGACATCGTCCGAACCTGGTTATACTATTCTCTCTTACGCACCTACCAGCTTTTTCAAGCCCCAGCCTTCAAATATATCTGGATCAGTGGCCACGGACTAGATGAACACGGCGAAGCCATGAGCAAATCCCGGGGTAATGCCATCGATCCCAACCCCATCATTGAAAAATATGGAGCAGACGCATTCCGCCTCTGGGGTGCCCTCGAAGCCTCCCTTGGATCCGACTATCGATTTAACGAAGGTCGACTTGCTGGCGCCCACCGATTCCTCACCAAGCTTTGGAACATCTCACGATTCATCTCTGGATTTCCCCAACCCAAAGATACCAATGTTGATCTTCAACCTGCTGACCACTGGATTCTCTCCGAGCTAAACCAACTCATCCAACGGGCTAAAGCGGGCTATGCTAAACTAGATTTCATTATCCCATCCCGTGAAATCCGAATCTTCACCTGGGATCTCTTTGCTAATCATTACCTAGAGCTCGTCAAAGGTCGAGCTTATTCAGAACAGGATAAGGCAGGACGCAACGCGGCTTGGTCCACTTTACATACCGTTCTCCAAGCTATCTTGAAACTCCTAGCCCCCATCTGCCCCTACATCACTGATAAGATACATCGTGAACTCTACGATTCAAAAATATCCATTCATAAACACCAATTCCCTGAACTCACCAAAGATGTCAAAGGCGACCACCCGACAGAGACCCTAATCCAATTCAACACTGAGATTTGGAAACACAAAAAAGACCACCAAATGAGCCTAAGGGAAGCACTTCCCACCGTTAAGGCTCCAAAGAAACTCAAACCCTACAGTTCAGACCTTCAACGAATGCATAACATCAAAGCCCTCAAGTTTCAAACAAAGGATAACACAAAAATACCTCCACCCAAATAACTGCGCAACCCTATGGGGTGGTAGATCAATGGTAGATCGCGTGCCTCGCACGCACGAGGTTCCGGGTTCAAGTCCCGGCCACTCCACCATTCAGGGCAAAACCCATATAAACCTCAAAAGCTACGCGCAACACCGCAAATACATTGTGGGTCGGTGGCCTAGCCTGGTAGGGCACTCGGCTGATAACCGAGAGGTCGCGGGTTCGAAGCCCGTCCGACCCACCAATTTCTAATTCTTTAGTAAGTATGAACACGCTACTTTACAAACGTGTATTGATTTCAAAATCTTATGATTAGTAATGCAAAAAGTCCTCTGAATATTCATCAATTGCTGCAAATATTTTCAAAGTTTATTTCAGGTTAAAATATGATTCTCCGAACGCCTCCAATACGCAATCTTATGGAGGCTCCCAAAACATGTACCCCCCACGAAATCCAGCACCCGTACCCACCTAAACCATCATATTCTCATCTAATTTTCTATCGAATCACCTTGCTTCTCTATATGATACTAGGAGAATTCCACTTCCATTCATTTTTTTTAAAATCATAGTTCGTGGAGATAATTGGGGATTGAAAACCTGTTTGAGATTTCCAAGAAGGAGACGCTCTTATTTGCGCATCAATTTCATTAACTGCAAATGACTTCCTAAGTACTGAAAGAACCTCAACGGCATTCTGATTTGGCGTGTATGCAAAACAATATCCATTCCCATTCTCAAGAAATGCGCCGTTAATGAATGGAAGAATTTGTAACGCTTTAAAGATGTGCTCCGTGATTTCTCTTGGTTCAAAAACCATTATATGAAAGACTGTGTTTAGCCCAATATGTAATAGCACTGTTCCAAGAGGCTTACTTATTTGCATTTTTTCAAGCTTCTTAACTCGACGGCGATATTTCATATGAGCCGTTTCCGAAATTCCTGCCTCCCGAAGCTCTTGAGATGATTGAGA
>JBHLSA010000123.1:0-5741 GCA_048882025.1 Candidatus Thorarchaeota archaeon
GCTTGATGCTAAGCCTGTACTCATTCTTAGCCAAATCACGAACGAACAAAATGAGGTTTTACGGAATTACTTTAGTGAAGAATATCAATTTGATGTTCATGCTGAGGGAGCTGTAGCTGTGATTCATAAACGAAATTATCAACCCAAACAAACAGGTGGAAAAATTGGAATTGTTGCAGCTGGTACATCTGATCGACAAATTGCTGAAGCGGCCCGTATAATGGCTGAACAAATGGGCTGTCAAGTCTTTATAGCACATGATGTAGGTGTAGCAGGTGTCCATCGATTATTTCCCGAATTAGCTGAAATGATTGAAGCAGGAATTGATGTACTAATTGTTGCTGCAGGTATGGAAGGTGCCTTACCTTCCTTGGTAACAGGGCTTGTTGATATTCCTGTCATTGGTCTTCCGATTTCCACCGGATACGGATTGGGTGGCGAAGGATTGGGGGCATTGATCTCAATGCTGCAATCCTGTTCTTTAGGGCTTGCTGTTGTTAATATCGATAACGGTATTGGTGCAGGCGCAATAGCTGCTTTAATCGCAAACCGCATTCGACGCACTTAATCATCAATTTACCAGATAATAGAAAATCGCAATAAAATGAATCCTAACGGTGATTTGAGGATATGCTTTAAGAAGGAGCCCAACAGCAATCTACCTGTACTATAAGTACAAGCCAATTCCTCTCTCCGAGGAAGACGGGGACAGAAAACCAATCCAGCGGACAACAAATAAATTTCTGAACCTCGCGGCTCTAAAAATTCGGGAGAAAGTGTTAGAATCCATGCAACCAAATCCAGTGGGCTGGGTATCTACAGGCGATGCTTGCTTACCACGGAAAGCTGTTTTGAAAATGATTATCGTTGGCGATGGTGGTGTCGGCAAAACTACTTTGATTCATCGTTATTTAACTGGAAACTACCTTGACCAACGCATGACTGTAGGATCCGGCTTCGCCACACGTGATCTTGAGATGGATGGTGTCGTCATCACCCTTTCGATTTGGGATTTTGCTGGCGAGGAACGATTCCGCTTCCTCCTACCTACCTATTGCCGTGGCGCTTTAGGTTGCCTTCTTGCCTTTGACTTAACGCGTCCACCTACCTTCTACCATCTGGATGCATGGCTCAACCTCGTTCGGAATAATACAAATGACATACCCATTCTCCTCATCGGCACCAAATCCGATGCCGGCAGTTTCAATCGTGATATGGCACCAGATTATGCGAAGATAAATGGGCTTGTAGGTTACTTGGAAACAAGTTCCAAAGCAGATTTCAATGTCTCCGAAGGCTTCCAGATAATCGCTAATTTGATGTGGAATCGAATAACAACTGCAGAGCCCACCGCTGCTCAAACTATTATAGTATAATTTTCATTTTCTTCTCAACTTCCTCTTTTTTCGTCATTCTAGAATTTCGAAGGAGGGAAATACACTTAACTCTCTCTTCGCACCGTTCAAACCCCAACAGGGGAGAATTAGCTACTCTCGAGATGCAATTTCATGAATCAAGCCGATAAACCACCCACTAAGGAAGAACTCCTCGAAAAAGCCAAACAACCCGCCAAAGAAGCTATGCAGCTTCATCCCTATTATAAAGGAAAAATCCAAACGATACCTAAATGTACCATTCGGGGCTTTGAAGATTTTGCCATCTGGTACACACCAGGTGTTGCAGCTCCATGTCGCGATATTGAGGCTAACCCTGAACAAGTATGGGAGCATACAAACAAAGCAAACTCAATTGCTGTGGTTTCTGATGGTAGCCGCGTCCTCGGGTTAGGAAATATTGGACCGGATGCTGCCATGCCTGTGATGGAAGGGAAAGCCTTAATTTTCAAATATCTAGGTGGCGTTGATGCAGTACCAATTTGTCTGAATACACAGGATCCTGAAAACTTCATCCGTGCTACAAAACTTCTTCAACCTAGTTTTGGTGGGATTAACCTTGAAGACATTTCTAAACCTAAATGCTTCAACATCCTCAATCGGTTACGCACTGACATGAATATTCCTGTCTGGCACGATGACGCCCAGGGGACCGCCGCGATTATCCTTGCAGGGCTTCTTGGAGCATTACGTTTCGTTGGAAAAGAAATAGATCAAGTACAAATAGGCATGCTTGGTGTTGGAGCTGCTAACACAACAACAGCTGAAATCCTCATAGAAGCTGGAGTTCCGGCTGGTAATATCATTCTCTGTGATCGAGATGGTCTTCTGTATAAAGGCCGGGAAGACATGAAAGAAATGAAAGATGCAGAGCACGAAAAGTATGATCTAGCTATTCTAACGAATGCAGAACAACGCACAGGTGATTTTGGCGAAGCACTTCGGGATGCAGATGTGTGTATTTCCGCTTCAGCTCCCAAGCCAGGTCTAATTAAAACAGAATGGATTAAGAACATGGCCTCTGATGCAATCGTTTTTGCCTGCGCGAACCCCCTTCCAGAAATTTGGCCTTGGGAAGCAAAGGAAGCCGGTGCCAAAGTTATAGGTACAGGACGTTCTGATTTTGCGAATCAAATAAACAACAGCCTGGGATTTCCAGCAATTTTCAGAGGCGCATTAGATGTTCGAGCAACAACTATTACAGATGAGATGTGTATTGCTGCCGCCCAAGCCTTAGCTGATATTGCAGAGGACCGAGGTCTTCGGGAAGATTACGTGATTCCGAGTATGCAGGAGTGGGAACTTTATCCACGAGAAGCGACAGCAGTTGGTATGAAAGCTATTGAACAAGGTGTTGCGCGAAAAGAATGGGAAGCCGAGGAGCTTCTCAGACATGCCACAAAAATCATTAAACGATCTATTGACATCACTCAATCGCTGATGGATAACGGCTTCATTCCCAAAGCTCCCATTTGAACGCGCACAATATTCACTAACTGAATGTTAACAGCGGTCTCTCTGCAAGAGTAATACTTAACCGATAAATTATCCACTGATGCGATGCATAGTTACCAATAAATGAGAAGGCTATTTGAGTGCCAATTATAATTTCCGATTTAGATGGAACAATTCTAGATGTTCGTAAACGATTTGTCCATGCTCAAATCAATTCTCTAAAATTCCTCGGGTTCGATATAAGTCCAGATGACATCCTTCCTCTTGTTCAATTTACTATGGATGCTTCTAAGTTTTTAGGAGGGCTAAACCTATCCCTCTCTAATACGCAATTTCGCGAGTATATCCTCCAGATTGAACAGGAGTTTTACAAAGGTTGGACGCACTCCTACGTTATACCTGGTGTCATCAAAACGCTGAACGCCATTCGCCCAAAATTGGATGCGCTCCGTCTCATAACGTCACGAGCTTGGTTAGAAGAGACTGAACGCGAAGTTGAACGCTTTGGCCTTAATGAGGTATTTGATAACCATGTGTACTCACGAGGTCATTTAGCTAGGTCCGAAGGCGTTGAAGAGATTCCATTATATCCCTTCGATGAACATCGGCAACGGTTAATCCGGTTAGCTATTGCGGATTTGAAAAACCATGGTGAGGTTTGGGTGATTGGTGATTCACCTGAAGAAATGCAAGCCGCAAAAGGGCTAGGTTATATTACAATCGGAGTATTAACTGGATTCGCATCCAAAGAGGATTTAGCTCCTTATGCAACCTATGTTCTCGATTCAGTTGCTGATTTGGATCAACTCATCTGATTACTTCTCAGAGGGTCTTGGGAAAACTTTAACACTACTAATGCCCTGTTCCGGTTGAACCAATTCTGTGACGTGTATCAGGTGCGGGCATTCATATCAGATTTAGATGGCACCCTTCTTGATGTTCGTGAAAGAACAGCTCAAGCTCATTTAATTGCCCTACAGCGAGCTGGTTACAAAATAGAATTGGAACAAATTCGAGCCCTGAACCGGTATTCTCTCGACAGTCGTGAACTTCTTTCTCATCTCAATATAGAGCTATCCCCTCGAGATTTCAGCAGATATATTCGTAATCTCCAACACGCCTTTTACGCTGGGTGGCACTTTGCTAAAATTGTGCCCGGTGCACTAAATGCACTCAAAACAATACGAAAAAAGACTAAGGTAATGCAACTAATAACATCTCGACATGTAATGAAAATTACTCAACTCGAAGTACGAAAATTTGGCCTTGATAACTATTTTGATGGAGTCTTTACACGCGGTGATCTAGCAAAAGATGAAGGGGTTGACCTAATTCCTTTGTTACCTTTTGTTCCGCATCGCCGCCGATTAATTCAATTAGCCCTTCGTGATGTTGAACCTGATGGGCAAGTGTGGGTTTCCGGAGATACTCCAGGGGAACTCGAAGCCGCGAAATCACTAGGGTGTATTACAATTGGTGTCTTATCAGGTGTTGCGTTCCAAGAAGATCTTGCACCTTTTGCTCATCACATCCTAGATTCCATTGCAGATATTGGACAACTCATCTAGATCACTATCATATGGTATGTGAATATGTCGCCGACTAAGCGTTCACCTAAACCTCACAACGATGATTCCAAAGCCCCCCTGTTTGACACCCGACAATATCAAGAACACATACTCTCGCGTATTAGAGAAAACCGCCATCGCAATATTCTGATTGAACTAGATTGCGGCTTAGGAAAACGGGTCCTTACTTACAAACTCATCGCAGAAATCTTTCCCGAAACCCGATTCATTATTACCGTCAACTCTTCTTCGTCCTTACAAGAAACTGCGCAATATCTTCAAGAAGAATACGGAGGTGTTGAAGGACTTGGTGTTCTTTCATCCCATGTTCAGGGTTCCAGACGTATCAAACTCCTCCACAAATCAAGAGTTGTTCTCTGCACAGCCCGAGTTCTTGCTAATATTCTGCGGAAAGGGGAATTTACACCTGACCAATTTGATGGACTCTTGATTAATGAAGTTGATACGATTCTACGCCGCATGGGAGATAATCAAATCTTAATTCAACCATGGAGCTTTCTTCTCGATTTCTTCAAAGACCGATGGATTATCGGATTAAGTGGAACCCTTCGTGATGATCATGTTATCATAAATGAAGACCAATTACAAATACGTGACGAACTCCAAAGCCTTTCATACTTTTTGCCCAACGTTGAGCTCATTAGTATGGACGAGCTCGCCAGTACTGATCTTGACCAATATATCACGCCCACCATCCTCGATGTTGTACCTGTTCAGGATCCAGTCATTCGAGCCGTGGCAGTAATACTTGATGAACTTATCCAATCAACACGTGAAGAAATCTACCAACTGGTGCACATGGAATCCCCCCAATATACTGAATCTCTTCCAGAGAACACACGGTTACTTCATCTAGTACTCAAAGACCTTCCGATTTCCGAGAGCCTCGCCCAAAAATACAGTGGATTACTGATGATGCGGAAATATCTCTACGGTATGTCAGCGAGAAACTTTCGCCGATACCTTCACCACCCTGTCCTCAAATCGCAAATCGATATTAAGCGCATGATGAAGGATTGGCCTAAAATAACCCCGAAATCTCTCAAGGCTAGAGATCTGGCTCTAAAAGCAGGTAAAACTGTCATTATTTCTTCGTATCTTCATGTTGTGAGTGAAATTGATGCTCTGCTGACCGAGCGTGGAGTAAACACCTTTCAGCTAACTGGTCGAACAATGGACAAACAAGCAATTTTAGCCGAATTCAAAGCTGCAGATTCTCCTGCTGCTGTGATTCTCTCTCCTGTTGGTGAACGTGATTTGGACTTGCCCAATACAGATCTGCTCATTATTTGCGATACAGTAA
>JBHLSA010000124.1:0-5703 GCA_048882025.1 Candidatus Thorarchaeota archaeon
TCCTGTCTCATTAAGAATTACAGCCCCAACGCAAGGAACAATTTGTTGTTTCATTCTTTCACACCCATGGATTTCTATGGCAAGACGATTAAATATCTCTTCTTTGGGTGGATTCAAAGGTTTTCTTAGAAGAGAAACGCTTAAATTAGTTCAAATGTCAACGCCCTTCAACACCTATTTATTTCATGACCATAAAATAATTGTGAGGTCGTCTTCTATGGGAAAAATCAAGATTGCCCTTGCTGGGGTTGGCAACTGCGCTAGCAGCTTAGTTCAAGCCCTCCAACATTATGGTAACCCAAGTAAAGCAGCCGAAAGCGCTGGATTAGCTCATCCAATGTTGGGGAACTATGCTGTTAGTGACATCGAAATTGTAGCCGCTTTTGATGTGGATAAAAGGAAAGTGGGCAAGGATCTGAGTCAAGCTGTATTTGCTCAACCCAATAATGCACCTAAATTCACAGATGTTCCAACCACGAAAATCATTGTGCAACGAGGATCCACACACGATGGAATCACTCCCGAGGTTCGCGAACTAGTATTGGAGAGTGATGAAGAACCTGTTGATGTAGTCAATGTGCTCAAAGAAAGTGGAACGCGTATCGTGGTCGGTTTATTACCCAGTGGCGCAATCGAGTCCTGCTACTTTTATGCCGAGGCTGCTCTGAAAGCGGGTTGTGGTTACGTAAATACATCTCCCGTGCACTTAGCAAGTGATCAAGAATGGACTAATCGGTTCCAAGATGCGAAATTAACTTTGGTCGGTGATGATTTAATGAGCCAACTTGGTGCAACGGCACTCCATCGGGCGCTTCTTGATTTTCTAGTAAAACGTGGAGTGCGGATCGTTGAAAGTTATCAGCTAGATGTTGGTGGGGGAACGGAATCACTTGAGTCGTTACACCGTGCACGAGACCAGAAACGGGATATGAAAACAAAAATTGTATCTACTGAAGTTCCCTATGCAGTTCCAGTAACCGCGGGTTCAACAGATTATGTGTATTTTCTTGGGAACCGCCGAGAAAGCTACTTCTATCTTCAAGGACGCTATATTGGTGATGCTGATTTCAAAATTGATCTCCGATTAGTGAGCCAAGATGCCCCGAATAGTACTTCTATTTTACTCGATGTGATTCGTGCTATGCAAATCGGTATTGATCGAGGGTTTGTAGGACCCTTGGATCCTGTTTGCTCCTATGGATTCAAAGCGCCACCTCGACCTTATCCCCTGGCCATCAGTGAAACGATTTTTGAGCATTTCATTCGAAGTACTCGACCTGTCTAATCTGTCGGCATTTAGCGTTCTTTTATATGCAATGATGTGAATCGGTTTCCCATCAATTAGCGTGCTAACTTCTTGGAAGTGGAAAACATGCGAATTGGAATTGTGATGAGCCGTGAGCGTCCCAATTGGCCTGTCCGCCGGCTTATACGGGTTTTAGAAGCTAATTCTTGTGAAGTGGTCACGTTCTGTCTAAAGAACCTCTCCGTTCACATGGATTCGGGAAAAATGGAGTTCTTGTTACCAAAACGCCGTGCTCTCGATGTGAAGGGTATCATTCTCCGGAGCATCGGAGGAGGATCAACCGATCAAATTACAAGCCGTATATCAATTCTTGAGGCTTTGGAATTCTCAGGTATCCGGGTGTTTAATAGTGCGTATAGTCATCGGCGTGCAAAAGACAAACTCGCCACTCTTGTCTGGCTTGCACATCATGGCATCCCTATCCCACGGACAACAGTAACTGAACGTCTCGCAGTCGCAGTAGCAGCGACTAAACGATATAATGATATTGTTTCTAAACCATTACGAGGATCTCAAGGACAAGGTATCTTTCGACTTCAAGATTCAGATTTAGCATTTCGAATTTTTAAGATTCTCCAAACAGAGAATCAAACGATGCTGATTCAAGAGTTCATCACAACACCAGGCCGAGATATTCGCGTTTTCGTCGTTGGAGATCGTGTAGTTGGGGCGATGTACAGATATGCTAAACCTGGTGACTGGAAGACTAATGTGTCACGTGGGGGAAAACCGAAGAAATGTCCACTTTCAAAAGACCTTGAAGCACTCGCTTTGAAAGCCACGACAGCAATGAAGATGGATTTTGCAGGCATTGATATTCTTGAATCCAAAGACGGATTGGTGGTGAGTGAAGTTAACTCCGCCCCTAACTGGAGTGGATTACAGAAAGCAACAGGAGTAGACGCTGCCGAAGCAATTGTTACTCATGTCCTTCAAGGGTTAAAGGCCTAAATGCTGATTAAAGAAAAGGATGAGGGACCGTGATGCAATGCTGCATCACATGTCCCTCGATATACAGGGAATTCAATGATACTCATACTGGACCAATAGGACCATCAGTTCTTGGATTCATGGGTTCTTCGCCTTGATTTTTGGCTGTGGATTGTGTAATGTCAATTCCCCCGCGGATTTAGGGGGGTTTTTAAGGTTTATGGGAAAAAACAGCCTTCTCATTGAAATGTCTTAAACCCAAGGAAACTTTTCCCAGCGGCTTTCTTAACTAGTTTAGAAGTAGGTAGTGTTTAGTGTTAGGAACAAAAAGGATATGGTGTGAATTATATCATCTAATGAAAATCAAGTTTTGAAGAATCTACCCTGAAATCAACTAATCTGGATATTATGGGTCCAAAGGTAAAACTAAACAAAGTCATTGGGCGGAAAGCTTCTAAGTCGTTCAAGAATGGAGGGCTCATCACCTAAATTGGTATTTTCCATTCAAAATGATTGTCAAATCACTTAAAAATAGATGAATTCACGAGCCTTGCTTTGATGGAGCGAGAACTCGTGTTTACCCAAACTCAGCCTCTAGTAATCGCTAATCTGAGAAGATCAGTGGCTAAGTAAAAGCGTGGTCTGCTCGATTACCCGGAAGTCTTGCTAGAGGCCATCTCGCTCTTTGAATATAAATAGACTGTGGAGATGAAACGAATGATATGGTCTTTTTTTTCAAAACTCCTATATCGAACAAAAGTAAAACCATTCCTCAAGGTCCTCAATGATCCTACCTCTGCTCAAGAACAGTGCTTGAAAAACCTTCTCCAGTATGCTCAAGGAACGGCATATGGCAAACAACATGGCTTTGCTGGCATCACAAACTATGATGATTTTGTAAAACAAGTACCAATAAATCAATACTCAGATTTTCAATCATACATAGAGCAAGAAATGGCTGGTGTAAATAACATCCTTTACCCCGAGCCGATTAACTCGGTCATGGCTACAAGTGGCACAACAGGTGAACCAAAATTGGTTCCCTATACACATACGACTTGGGCTGTGGCAAATCGTTTTAGGCATCGATACTTTGGAAGTGGTGGGCACATACGTCCTTACCTACATGGCAAGCTCCTCACCATTGTGGCACCTGCAGTGTACCGGCGAATAGGTAACTGGGATGTTGGATACGTTTCAGGTTATGGTATGAAACAAAGTGGAAAACTCATGGCAAGAAAGGTCGTGCCGAAACCTGAAGTCTTCGACTTGATGGATTGGAAAGAGAAATTCCATGAAACGATTCGTCAAGCTGTTGAAACAGAGAATGTAACTGCTAGTTTGGGTGCGACTTCTTTCGTAATGGCGCTTCTCAGGCGAATCAAATATGAATCCTATGATACGCTAATGAAGGATTCACGAATTTCCAGGAAAGCTCGTCTTCGAATTCAGAATGCCCATTTAGGCGATGGTATCATCGATATCCAAACTCTATGGCCTAAATATTCGTTGTTCTTTCATGCCGCTGTTGTCCGTGATCTCTATGAACCTGTCGTACGCGATTTAGCAGGTGATGTCCATATTCACGAATCCTATGCAAGTACAGAAGGTGTATTTAGTTGTCAGCTCTACGAGGACAAACATGGAGTCGTTCCGATGGTGGATGACATCTTTTTTGAATTCGCCGAAATGACAGAAGGTCCCTTAGACCCTAACACAATGACTATTCCGCTCAGCGATGTCAAGTTAAATACACCATATAGAGTTGTTATAAGTAGTTCAACATGTTTGTGGCGTTATGATCATCAAGATGTGGTTGTGTTCATTGATTTAGATCCGCCAACAATGCGATGTCTTGGAAAAAGCAAGAATGTCATCAGTATAAGTGGTGAAAAAGTTACTGAAAGTGATTTAGGGTTAGCCCTTCGAATGGCTTGTGAAGCCCAAGAAGCCCTTTATCGCGAGTTTGTAGTAGCACCCTTAATTACTGAAACAGAGAGCAGTTATCACATCTTTGTTGAGTTCACTAAACCACCAACCAATCTTTCACTATTTGGAAAGGGTATCGATGAAGCGCTCCAAGACCTTAGTGATGCCTACCAACTAGTTCGAAATGCAGGAGCGATATCCAATGTCGTAGTTCATTCCGTTCCTCCTGGGAGCTTTACTGCTTATGAAAACCAGCGACTTCAATCTGGTAAGGTAATTGTTGGGCAAACAAAGCCACCACGATTAATTAGCTTTGACCTCGCAACACAACAATTTCTACAAGTACCGTTTCTTACTACAAACTGAATCTTAGCAATGGGACCCTCAAAGGCAAATTGTAGTAGGGACCCATTTGCTCTTTTCTTAGGGGCTGGATTCCTAGTAGGTTATGCGTTACGATATGTTAACGCGAATAGTGTGGCTTTATTAATAGCCCAGCGGTTAGAATGATGATGCCAATAAGGTCAATTAATTCGGAAACCCAAATAATGCCCATGGCGTCTAATGGATTTTTCAAAACTTGCCCTGCTAGCGCAATAATTGCACCAATACTCATAATGAGGCCGTTAACATCTGGGAGACGTTTCCAGTACCAGGCAAGCATGAATGTTATGATGAATACGAAGAAGGCAATTGCTAAAAATGGAAGAAGGGCAAATCGGACAATTTCTATTGTTGGTGAAAACCAAATGGCAGCCAGAGTAGCTATTGCATATATGAGTGTAATTGCATAGCCTGTAATTTTTCGGTCAGTTGTCCAGATAAGAACAGATGCAGCTAACCAGAGCGTAAGAGTAATGACAGTCAAACTAACGCGAATCTGGTAAAGTGGGAGGGTGTATGTAATTAATCCCAAGAGGCTTTCTGCTAATCCTGAGTCGATAAAGAAATCAATTCCTTCTGCTGCACCAGCAAAAAACATCGCAATGCCAAAAAGGAATGGGATATCCGTGTAGAATCGAACTTCAGCACGATACCATCGGAACAGTAGGATGCCTCCTATGAGAAACATCAGTATCAATTTTCCGAGTTCAACAATCCATACGGGGTTCGGAGAAGGGAAGACCATGATTATTCAAATCCTCATGTAAACTTGTAATTAATCGATATATTGCTCCAGTTTTTACATATAAACTCCTACGGCGCCTTCTGCAGAGGCTAAATACCCTAAAGATGTGCTATATAACAATAGGAGCTGGCTCTAACTGAAGCCTACCTGCTTGTGGCTGTATTCACTGAGGGATTTCGTTTCAAAAGGCATGCTGAAGGAGTATAATTTCTGGTGAGACGTTGTATTGCAAAGGCGAAGTTTTTGAGGAAACAATCTGATAACAACGCTGGGTATACTATCGTTATAGATTCCATTCACAAAAGCCTCATTATTCCCCTAGGCTAGGTGACCTGCCCATTGCATGAATTCATTTGATTGAAATTTAACGAAACTAGCTCACGTATCTTCTTGAAAAACTCCTGCTTTC
>JBHLSA010000125.1:0-2113 GCA_048882025.1 Candidatus Thorarchaeota archaeon
AAGCTTTCTGACAGGTGAATTTCCTCGCATACCGGAATTCTTCCTTATTAGAATCTATACACTAACCATTCCCACGCACCTGGACGAAATGTGAACCTAATTTAGTGTGATTATTCTGAGAATAAAAAGTTGATTACCAAGACCCTAAAATTACGGATTTTATTTCCGGAACACTTGTTCAATGATCTAGGACTTCTGAACTGCGAGAATAAGGTTTTATTCTTTCCACGCTTTGGATGGCACCCAGTCATGCATTTCATCAGCAGCATTAAGCACTTGACGAATATACCGTGAAAGTTCTTCAGCACTTATTTCCGTATCCGCTGTTTCCACAACAACTGCTAGATCGCCATCAGGATCAACACAGTATTTGACGCCATTATAAGACCAGGATTCTTGAAGCAGCGTTTTATAAAATTTGGCTGCATCTCCTTTTGAGAGTTGGGGAAACTTTTGCCAGCCAACAATGGTAAGCCAGATGTCGTTGGGTGAGAAGATGAAATTAACAACAAGATTCTCCCATTTTTCAGTTTTCCAGAGAGCAACAATGGTTTCATCTTTGAGTTCATACTTAACTTCGAGTTCATCTAAGAGTTGAGTGATTTCTTCAATTCGTTTTCCCATGGTGCTAGCCTCAGAACCTTTTTGGTATTTCTACGCGTTGTTGTTCGTACAACGATAGAAAAACCTTTTCAACAACGATGTTTAAACTCTCAGACCCCTCGGGAAAATGAAAATTAGGGCGTTGCTTTTTAAGAGAGTTAGGGGGTGTATTTAGGAAATACTGCAATCAAACGCCAATTAATGAAGGATAAATTCGTGGTCGGTGATTTAGTGAATAAACGGAATGTTGCTGCGTTACTTTTTGCATCAGTTGGAGGCCTTTTACTCATTGTAACTGGCTATCATGGAGTCTCAACAGGATTCTGGGGTTTAGCCATCCAAATTGCTATTAGCCTAAGTCCAGATCCCCTTATAACGAATATATTGCTATTTGGGCTCTCACTTCTCACCTTTTTTTCATTTCTAGGTGGGTGGACTGTTCTCATTGGTTGCTTGTTGCTGCTTATAGGACGTCGCCGTTCCTCATTCTACTTCATTGGTATTGGTGCAGGATTAAGCTTGATGGGGCTAGTTTGGAATCTTTTCCAGATCTGGGTGCAAAGTGCAGGTAATCCAGGTATTTTTATGAATAATTTCTTGCTGTTCTTTTTTATTAGATATCAAGGGCTTGCGTGGTTTGGAGCAATATTCGCTGTCATTGGCCAAGAATTAATCCAAATTGGAAAAGATCAAGCTGAGGAACCTGTTGACATCCACACCAAACAAACTACCCCGCCAGAATCGGCGGACGAGTTACTAGTCGAATCAAGTGAACCAGAAGCGGTAAATCCCCTCCCAGGTGATAAAGGTGGCTCAAGAGAGTCTAATTCATAAACGGACACGTTATGACATTTATGCGATGCTTATTCGAATTATTATCATCCATGGCTACTGTCCATTAACTCGTGCGGCCCGTTCCACCAACCTTCCTGTTGATCGAGCTAAAACCACTATGGCGTTCTTAGAAGAACGTGGACTAGTTGAAGTTGTGGAAGAAGCAGGGCGAAATCTCTTCCGTGTTACTGTACGCGGGCGTCAATACTTGGAGCTGTATAAACGAATGATTAGCTTTGTAGGTATGCCAATGCCAGAACCAGTGACGCCATTCTAAATTTAGAAAAAGCCAGATCTTTGGTGTTCTCCTACTTAACTGTTGAAATCACTTTTACCATATGAACGCACCCAAAAAATCACGAACATTAATGGAAATATTGGCAGAAGCAAGGCTATCGGTAGACTTGTAAATGCTAGTGGCTGGGATTGAAAGACAGGGAAGTCATTTACCTCTATAAACAATTGCATTCCTAAGTGATATAAGGAGAGGAAAAACAGTGCATAAAAAGTAATTAGGAGAACCCAAAAAAAGGGATTCTGAATAAATTGACCAAAATAACTTCTATGTTTCTCTGTAACTGCACCGCTGAGTACAAAGAAGTAGTATGCTACGAAAATCGGAAAAATCGGAATTCCAACTAGAAGAAGGATTGGATATTGGTAGAGAAAAGGGTTG
>JBHLSA010000125.1:2123-5681 GCA_048882025.1 Candidatus Thorarchaeota archaeon
CGGATTCAACACTAAACTTGGGAAAATAAAGACGATACCGCCAACTAAAAGCAACGCAGGAAACGCGCTTCCAATGCCAATTCCGCACACCAGTCCCAGCCGCCGAAGGGAAACTGGTGGATGAACCAAAAATCGGAATAGAACCCACACATTTAGAGCAATTACTATCAAAACCGGTATGAGTGAGACATACCATCCTATCCAAATGCTAGTCATAAACCCAAGACTACCATAACCAAAAATCCAAGGTAAATTATACATATTTCCAAATGTAATGATGAAGCTAAATTGCCATAGGTAGTAATAGAAAATTGCAAAGAGCGGGTAAGAAAATATTGGACCAAGAACATGACTTGATGTAATTATTCGATTATAGAATTTTTCAACCGTCGTCATCCTTTAACCCTTCTAAATCGGCTTTACGGCTCCAATTGCATCTTTCTTCCTACTGAAATATTATGATTTTCTAAAAGGGCATTTTTGAACACTTGTTGCACCCTTTCACATTTTTCTCATAATTTTTATTTTGATAGCAACGCCTATCATCGGCTTAATAATGGCAAATCAGGTTTTTTTGAAACAAAGCACATGAAGAAAGAGCAATGGCGCGGTTTTTAAAATACTATGTCCAGCGATTATTGAAAGTATTTTTTATTATTATTAGTTTAGTAGTCGATAGAATCATCGTATTTCAGTAGCCATTCCACAAAAGAACTCTTTTATTACTCACAAAAAAGACATGTTTTCTGTAAATTATTATTGGGTGCCCAAGATGCTGGAGGAACAAACACATTACGATTCCTTGATTGTTGGAGGTGGACCTGCAGGAATTGCCACAGCCATGCATTTAGGATTCCATGGATACAAAGCTCTGGTCGTGGATCGACGATCCTCACCAATGTTTTTTGCCACTACACAAATTCACAACTATCCCGGCGTAAAACCTCTCCTCACAAGTAGGGAGATACTTCGGAAAATGAAAACAGAACTCAGAGATTACAATGTATCTGAAATCTTTGGTAATGTTTTGAGTATTCAGGGAACATTTCCCCAATTTGAAGCCCAGATACAATCTGCCAAAGGTATAAACGCAATGGCATTGGCTAAAACGGTGGTATTTGCAACAGGCATTTCACGTAAACATCCACGAGTTAAAGGAAGCTGGAAGAAATGGCTGCCATATGCAGCGAAAGACGGTCGAAGCTTTTATTGTCCTGATTGTGATGCCCCATTAACTGCAGGAAAGGATGTCCTCATTGTAAATGCTGGAACAGCAAACAGTGCCCTCCATACAGCTAGATGCATATCCCCATATGCTAGTCGAATTCGTATTTTCATGACTGAAGACGGTTATGTGCCTTTCACCGAAGAGTCAAAAACGATTCTCAATAAGGAAAGGTTCGAATGGACAAGCGGGAAAATTCAAGATATAAAAATAAGAGAATCCGGTGAAGATCAACTTCTCATAACTAGTGATAACCGCCAATTAAATTGCGATGTCTTCTTCGTATCGTGGATTGGAGTCCCACGAAGTGAACTAGCAGTTAAACTCGGTGTCGGTGTAGATACTCAAGGTAACATTATCACAGATCATCGCGGACAAACCAACATCGAAGGTTTATATGCTGCAGGTGATGTAAGACCCATCACCCAGGCGGTTGCTACGGCTGTAGGAACAGGCGTCTATGTTGGGATTATGATTGCTAACAAACTCTTAGAATCAAGGACTAATCGTTCTTTAAACTCATTGGACTGAGGTAACAATAAGTGACCCCAGTTTTGTAGGCTTATAGCCTGCAAGTTCTTATTCATCACTTTCTTGTTGGAGATTATATTATTCCTTTTTCTGCCATTTGTACACATTTGTTCATAACAAAATGAAGAAAAACATCACACGTCGTTTTCCAACCTCTGCTCATTGTCCATTTAGCAATTTCTTCAGGCTTGACAAAATCTACCTCACTAAGGGTCTTACAGTCGCTACTTCTAAATTTCTTTAAAAACTCCGAATAGAGTTCGCTCACTGCCTGAATTGCTCTGTTTCGTTCACGTTCGTTCAGCTCTGGAATATCCTTTACTCCTTGACCAATCCGAAAACCAATTGCAATGCTGCTACCGATTAAAAGGCCACATGAAGCCTGACCTGAGGTGATGGCACCCAAATATCCCGCTGTAGCCCAGGAATAAGATTTTGGTAGTTTCCACAGGGCTAAGAGGGCTTGTAATGAGGCTTCAGCACAAGTATATCGGTGCATGCGTTTATATGCCTGAGTTAATATCTTCTCAAACTCATCTTTTTCCTTTGTCACATAATCACAACCAGCCGCAGATATCTTTACTTCTCCTATTAAACCTGTACGGAAACTAGATTCTTGTTGGTGAGATACCACGTCGATTTATCAGCGAAATTACTAATCTAACAAAATGTCAGTATAGTTACATTTTGTGACCTTTTAATGTGAGTCCGCCTTTTAAATAATGAAAACCTGCTTCTAATCAAACAAATTAACTGGAGAACATTAGAAATGACTGAAAAATTCCGATACGAAAATGAGCCCGAACTCAAATTAGGCCACATTAAAGGTGATGTGGAAATCAAGAACTGCAAAAAGATTCTCCCTGAGAAAGGAGATAAAATAATTATTGACGGTCAAATCGCAATTCGTAGGGACACTGTTATTGAGGGATCTCTTCAAGCTGAATATTTAGAAATTGATGGCTCGAACACCTCAGAAGTTCATGGGGACCTGACGATTGCTCGTTCTGTGGATGTACGACGCGGAAAACTTGAAGTTATGGGATCTGCGAAAGCTAATCGGTTTGATGTTGGAGCTGCGTTAAGTGTCGGTAAAGATTTGCAAGCTACGAAGATTTCAATTGGTGGGGCCCTCAAAGTAAGTGGGAATGCGATAGTTGACGATATTAATGTCGGAGGCGCAGTAAAAATTGAGGGAAAAATTGATGCCAAGACTCTTAGTGTGGGTGGTGCAGTCAAATGCACCACAGGGATTATAGGAAAAGTGGATGTTGGCGGGTCTTTCAAAGCCGATGGTGCAATCGAAATTGGGAGCAGTGATGTGGGTGGAACAGTGGTTGTAGGTAACGGTTCGAAATTATTGTCAATTGATATTGGTGGCTCCTTCAAAGCCGAAGGTGATGTCACCTTTGAAGAGTTGGATGTTGGTGGCGCTGTAAAATTTGTAGGACAGGCAAAAGGAAAATCCATTGATGTTGGCGGCGCAGTCAAGGCTGAACAATCCCTTATCTTAACA
Organism: Candidatus Thorarchaeota archaeon; assembly: GCA_048882025.1. Taxonomy (GTDB): domain Archaea; phylum Asgardarchaeota; class Hermodarchaeia; order Hermodarchaeales; family Hermodarchaeaceae; genus Hermodarchaeum. The sequence goes on from JBHLSA010000125.1 coordinate 5,396, forward strand.
GAAAAATTAGACGTTGGTGGTGCCGTTATTGTAGCCACGAATCTTCTTGTTGGAAAGGAAATTGATGTTGGTGGAACCTTACAGGCTGGCCAGATAATCGAATCGCCACGAATTGATGTGGGAGGCTCAATCAAGGCCGCTCATATTAAAGCAAAACAAGAATTTAGAATTGGGCGACGGGGTGAAGTGTCTGGATTTGTCGAAGGTATCGAAATCACTATTGAAGAAAAAAGCCGTGGTGGATCTTTTTATGGTTCTTCCATCCGTGTAGAAGAAGATGCTCGAG
>JBHLSA010000126.1:0-5651 GCA_048882025.1 Candidatus Thorarchaeota archaeon
TACCCAACCCACTTGACACTAGTTTCTGAGAGCCCCATAGAGAAAGAGTTCCGTTTCCTTCTTCACCTCCAAGAAAGGCGAAAAGGATATTCCAATTTTTAAAACTGCAATGATTTGAACTGAGAATGTGAAGAGTCTCCATGAGAACCGCTACCCCAGCAGCATTATCATTCGCACCAGGAGCATCAGACACAGATAACCCCAACAGGGTATATCGAGCCGAATCCGTATGGCAGGTTATGATAAGGCTTGGAGCAGAGCTGTTAATGCCCCAAGGCGCAACATAGAGATTTCGGGTCCAGTAGTTATAGGCGATAAATTCAGAGCCATTCCATGTTTCTTTCGGGATGAAAAACCAGTCACTGTCATAGGCCAATCCAAGGTTTAAGAGAGAATCTAAGAGGAGATTAATACTGGCGTTGCTCCCTGACACAAAGGGATGGCGACTATTGAAATCAGATAGGGAAGTGAGAAGACCCAGTAGACGCGTCACATTTACTTGAGTTGTTAGCTTTCGCTGCCAGTGGGCTAGGCTTGAAATATTTGTCACATAGGCTACAGATGGAGGGGACGATACAGGAGGAGAAACAATGCATGAATTTCGGATAGTTGAGACAGCCTCATATGACATGTAAGTTTTTGGTGAAGAAGACGCGGATAAAGGGGCGTTAAAAAGTACGTGTCTTGAAGGAAATCCACTTAACAGCAAGGTAACAACTGCAAATGTGATAAGTGTAACGCGCCTCATGGGTTCTTCGTTGAGTTGGCGAAATTTGGTTTGTTTAAATGGTTTACGGTTAGAAAATCTAAGTGCACATGACTGAAGGTTATTCGTTCAGTCGAGATAGCATTTTGAGGGTCAGCCAGAAATCCTTGACCTCTGTTAAAATTCATCATGTGCTATTAGTCCGAGTTATCCTGGCTTTCAGAGGACTCTGTAACAGTTTGGCGAGTTAAGAAATGCTGTGCTAATTGTTTTATGCGGTATCGGAATCGAGTGAAGAGAAGAATTCCAACAACTGTGTCAATAAGTATTATTGTAATTGAGATCACGATGAGTGGAGTGAAGAAACCAAGGGCGGGATTTATTGGAAATCGGACGAGAAATGGCATAGTTTGTGTACAGGGGGTTACTCCACGTTGTCCGTAAAAATTCACCCTTAAGGTATAAACACCGGGTGGTGGTGTTGACAGCACGAGAAGATATCGGCCGTGGTCGTCAGTCGTAAAGTTAAGGTGAAATATTGGCTCGGAGTTCTGACCGAGAAGTTCAACTGAGATCAACGCGCTGAGGTCATATCGATTAGAATCTTCTATGTAAGTCAAACGAATATCGATGTAAATTGTTGGAGTGAGAAAATAGTTATCGACCTCCAAGGGATCAATAGTAATGGTGAGGGTGGATGTTTTTTGCTGGATGACTGTTATGCTGACTCCAAGTGAGCTATCTGCATACATGTCAGGTGTTTCAAGATGGCCAAAGAGTACGCTAAGGAGATGTTCTCCAGGAAGCTCGGAATTTGCGATGAGCAGCATAGTAGTGCCAACTCCGAGACTAATGGAAATATCATGATGCCAGTGTCCATCCCAAAAGATGGAAGCAGTTCCGTTTGGTGGTCCGGATGCAGTAGGGAATACACGAACGTAGAAATCAAGCGATTCACCGATAAAAAGCGTTGATGTATTACTGGCGATTTCGATTGTCGTTGTGTCCATTATGTGGTAGGAGATATCAGTAATGATCGAATGTTCGTACACTGGAGTTTCAATGATTTCGAGATGTAAACTACGAAACCCAACGGGTGCAGTGATTAACCATTGACAGGTAGCTTGTCCAGTTTCATTAGTTGTAGCTGTGGCGATCAAATGCTCACCCTCATAAAGACTAATGAATAGATTTGGAAGAGAGGATCCGTTGATTTTGTCTGTGACTTGGATTTGTATGAGACTCTGGTTTCCTATGAAAAGCGTAGCCGTGGGAAAAAGCTGAATTGTGCACTGTATGGGGCGTCGGTTGATTGTGACTGTTACTGAGCTGTTACTGGCTCGGTACATTTCTTGTTCTTCAAAGAAGCACACGATCTGCCATTCCCCCAATCTATTAGGTTGCCATTGACAGGTAGCAATTCCGGAGATATTGGTTATTTCATTTCGTTGTAGTGAGGGGAAGATGTCTCCAGGTCGCGTAATGTTAAAGCTGATTTGATACCCTTGAAGTGGTGTTCCACTGGTATTCCGGAGCGCAATATGAACGGAAACGGATTCATAGAGAATCGGAATTAGGGGAGTTGCTGGTTCGGGAGTGAGATATGTGTTAAACATTTGAATGGAAAGAATGGAGTATGTTGTGTTTAGGACGCAGTAGGGAGCTGTAGCATTGATAATTAGAGTGTAATTCTGAGGGAATAGACTATTCGTGAACACGACAGTTTCGTAACGTCCATCTCCGTAATGGCTAAGATAATAGATATCTGGAGTTGTTTCAATAGCGATTGTAATGAACCCAGTGGTGAGAGGAAAATATGGTTCAGATTCTCCATCGAGGGTTAGATGAATTGAGATGTTTAGAGGAATGCTTCGAGGTATATTAAGTCCTGGAGAATATGTGGGTTGGATTGTAATGTTACCCCAGACTTCACATATATTTTGAAGTTCATGGTAATAGGGAATCGATCTGTGAGCAGTAGCTACTAAGGTGAGATTTTGAGGGCCAAGTGCTTGAGGTGTAGAGGGAATTGAATACTGCACCTCCCAAAGATGGGGAGAGGAAGGATTACAAGAATTACTGAAGCTCATGTCAAAAATGTGAGCAGTTACACTAACATTAGTGGGTAGACACCCCCAACGGGTTTCATTGACAATTCCAGAAAAGAAGCCTTTGGAATTAATTTGAAGGACCCCTGTAGGGATTAGGATGTTGCTAAGGTTGAGTAGGGGATTAACATCAACAAGGGGAAGGAAGTGGAGATGGTTGATTAGTTGCAAGCCAAGACTGGTAAGAAAAGAAGTCCATTTTCCTTTAGGAATTGTGGGATCTGTGAAAAGTCCGGAGTATGTGATGGCGTTAAGAAGGAGCGATTTGAGAGTGGTCTGGTTTATTAGTGTTCGTGCTTCTGGAAAGAGACCCGTGTCAGTTAAGAGATTAAGAATTTCGCTAGCATAGTATGCGGTAATAAGATCTGGATTTTGTTGTAGATATTGACTGGCATATGTAGCAATGCGTTGTCCATTAATTGCATCTGAAGTAGGATCTAGATAATATAAAGCTTGGAGCCCAAGCCAAGTTTCGGCAAGGTTTCCTTCAGCGAATCGAAAGGGGGCAGGGAGGGGCGTGTTATGAAGTGGGTCAAAAAAATATTGGTGGGTGCTGTTGCCCTGAAGGCAATTAAGAAGATAGATGAGAGTTGCAGTGGCATTCGTGAGCTCTGATGGTTGACCATCAAGGATTTGGTGTGCTAGAAGACTCCAACAAGTACTATCAAATCGAAAGGTGAAGTCGGTTTCCCGACCCACATACAAGTGATGAAGACCAAACATGCCTTCATAGCCTAGAGCAAAGGTTTGACTATCAATAATTTCTTGAAGAATCTGTGTCTTTCGTGTGGACCAAGGAGAGCCGGTGAGATTTAGGAATGTTGAGAGCTTGGCGTACTCATAGTGATAAAGAGGTCCAAAAGTACCGAGTTCTATGGTGATTCGATCTGGTGTTGGTGTATCAGTGTTTATTCCAACAGTAGGTGGTGATTGATGAGATGAAAAAGAGGTTCGAGCCACGGACCAACAATTATCTAGATATTGAAGATATGCAGTCAGATTGATTGAGTTCATATTGTCTGTGTAATACAATGCAGAGAGGATTTGGGCGCTCGACAGGAAATCACCAAAAAGAACTGGTTCGGTGGCTCCTCCCCACCCAGAACAACACGCTTCTAGATACTGTGTAAGACCAGCCCCAGTTAAGCCTAAGCCACCCGTCAAAGCAAGTCCCTGGACAGCCCACCAGGTTTCATCGGGTGAATTATGAAAATCATGCGCCGAATCCCCACGGCCCCAGCCACCATTTGCAAATTGGTTTGCTAGGATAAACGTTCGACCATTGGAAATATTGAAAGAACTAAGGTTATTGAGAATATTCAACACTTGAATGGCACAGGCAGTGCCTTGTATCCATTCATCTGAATCCATGGTCTGTTTTGTATCGAAAATCCCTGATCCGCGAGGTTCTTCACATTTGGAAAGAAAAGTCACTAATGCAGGTTGATTAATGGTGTTCACAGCATCTAAGTGCGAGAGCGTAACAATTGCATCAGTTGTATGGACTAGACTCGCAACCACTTCGCCAGTTTTTGAAGAGTAGAATCCCCCGAATTCGGAGTTAAATGGATTGCTTTCTTGGCAATCGTTAATGTATGAGATTACTGCGGTGCTGTTGATTTTATTCAACTGACCTAGCGTCAATAGGCCTTCAATCCCATACCGCGTGGCTCTCAAGCTAGTTTGCAGAGCACCAAATTCAGTAAAGAATCCTCCAGTATTGGAATCTTGGCAACTAGCGAGATAATTTCCAATAACCTCGGCATCAATTTGGTCAAGAATACCGAGAGCATTAGCCACTAAGACACTCATGCCGGTGGTGACGCAGCGATCTTGATGCTGGGGGCTAGCCAAATCTTCAAAGTACCCTAATACTGAGTTATATTGGCTCTTGAGCCATTCGCTAAAGGCCGTTATGTCCACGTCTAAATCAAAACTTTTCACAAGATCAGTAACATAATAGGTAAAGATGATGGAGGGTTCAAGAGGAAGTCCAAAACCCCCAGCTCCCTGTACTGCCCAATAATTCTCTGATGAGGGCAAATCTAATTGAAAGGTAGAGAGAGTCTGGCCAATTCGTTCTTGCAACACAGGTCGTATTAGCCAGTGAAGGAAATTTTCACAAAACGCGATTCCATGGGTATTAAGATGATTCACTTGGTCAATGCCCCAATAATAGAGGAAAGGCTGACCACCGAATGCTCGATACCAAAGGATTTGACTTCCAGAGCCATCAAAATTCGTTGCTAGTACTTCGACTTTAGAAGGTAAGGAGGAAATTCGATACGCATCGTAGCTGACGTGATCGACATAGATATCATGCTGAGTGCTTGTCACGGGAATCTCATGAGGAAGCGAAAAGATTTGGAGAGAGGGGTCTAGACTCCAAAGAAAACGTTCAACACATGGAATAAAATCAGTAAATGGATCAAACCCTTCAAGTATATCAAGGATTTCATGGGCATAACCGAGTAGAAGCACGGGTTTGGTCTGATTGGCGATACTTTGAGCTTGTATTGAAGAAACCCCGTAGGTCATATCGCTAGTTCCGACATTAGGAATCGCAACAAGAAGGTCGTAATTATTTGTGGATGGTAAACTGCTAATGTGAGTTGTGGAACAGTCAAAGCCCAATTCTTCAAAGAAACTGTGCCATACTTGAATAGATTCTTGTCCAGATTCATTTTCGTAGTCGCCATAAATTAGTAGAAGGCGTCCAAATGAGGAAAATTCAAGTAGTGTAGGAGGACGAAGGGGAGTGCTTGGTGAAGCGATTGGATTCTCAAAAGGTGAACCTATTTTCAGTAGGTTTTGTGAATCAGGACTCACCTCGGATA
>JBHLSA010000127.1:0-5580 GCA_048882025.1 Candidatus Thorarchaeota archaeon
GTCTATTCACTCATTCCTTTCCAAATAAAAAAAAAGACGAGAATGACTAAAACCCTTCACTTAGAACTCCGACAGCCAACAGTAACCAAGCAATGAGAACTATCAGAAGCCCAACGATAACCCAAGTAACAGCAGGAAGCAGAAGGCTGAAGTATCCGATTATTCCAATAACGAGACCGATTATTGCTAGTGCGATAGTGAGAAAGAATGTACTATTTTTAGGTGGTGTTAATCGCATTTTTCTTTACGCCCCGAGGATGATTTAGATTTTTGATATTAATCGTTTATTACGTTTTCCCACAACCCTAGAATATTTCACTTCGTAGGCCCTAAAAGCATAATAGAATCTAACAACCGAAAAGAGTTCTTTGATTTTTCCCCATTTCGATTGTTTTTCTGGCCATAGTATTAAAAATGGATATTATTCGTCAAGATTAGTTTTCAGGGTTGATAGAATTTTTCAGCTTTGAATGATTTTTACTCAGACCATTTTAAGAAGAACTTATGTCTGACTAAAAAGCCTAAAAACAATAATTGACATAAGTAATTCAGGTGGTGAGTGGTTTCATGCTCCAAATCTATAATCTTGGACATCCCATCGTCGCACTTTATCTGTTTACTGGCCTTTGGATTGCTCTACTTGTTGGCTTGGTTATCCTGGAAAAGATCGGTAAAGTATCCCGTCACAATTTTTGGCGTTATTTCATTGCTCTCAACATTATTATGTTCCCCTTAACGATCATTAGTCTACTTGCCACACTTGGTATAATTCCAGCAGGAATTCTAGACAGCATCATCCGATTTCTCGACTTCATTTGGCCATAGAGTGGATGAATACTGAACTTATTTCCAACCTCTGCATTTTTTATAAAATCGAGCTCAAAAGAAAAAAATACGTTGAGCAATTGGTGAACGTGTATCTCTTCAGAAAAAATGTGGAGAGTCTTCGTCGGCCTCTTCTCTTGCTTGTTGTGTCTTACCTGATCTATCTGCTTCGGTATCCCTTGTGGTGGATTCTTCCATTTATTGAGCAGGTTTTTGTTATATTGATTCTCTCAAATTCTGTTATTTTGATACTCGCGTTGTTCTTATTGAGGAAAGATTCGAAGCTTCCATCATCTATCTTTAATAGAACCAGTGATACGAAAATATATCAAAGGTTAACCTAGCAAGTCTATTGATTTCATTTTGATGGTGAGAAATTGTGTCTAAAATAATGAAGTTTGCTTCACTTTTCTCCCCGTTATTCAGATTAAAGCATTATTTGGAAAGGAACATTTCTCAACCGATAAGACGTCATTTTGCACCAAAGCCTTCTGATAGTACTTATGAGCTGGGTCAATGGAACAATGAGATAATTGTTCAGACGAAGTATGGTTTGGTTCAGGGGTTTTCAGACAAGGGCACATGGTGCTGGAAAGGAATTCCTTATGGCACTCCTCCTGTAGGAGATTTAAGATGGAAGGCACCACTTGACCCTATCCCCTGGCTCGGAATGCGCAGGGCAACGAAGTTTGGTAACTCTGCAGCACAGGTTATGCCCATCATGGGTCCAACAGGTTCAGAGGACTGTCTTTACCTCAACCTATGGCGACCTAAGAGCGTGGAGACTGAACTACCGGTTTACATGTATATTCATGGGGGAGGTAATTCCATTGGGTCATCTGACACGCCAAGCTACTACGGTAATGCTGTGGCTGAAAAATCGAACTTGCTGTATGTCTCTGTCAATTACCGACTCGGTGCAATGGGTTGGTTCAAGCACCCGGCTGTGACTGGTTCTGGTTCTCCAGAAGACCAAAGCGGGAATTATGGAACCTTAGACCTGGTGAAGGCCTTAGAATGGGTTAGGGATAACATTAGCGCATTTGGGGGTAACCCTAACAATGTCACAATTGCGGGTGAGTCTGGAGGCGCTTTCAATGTCCTTTCACTCTTGGTCTCTCTCTCTGCAAAGGGACTTTTCCATCGAGCCATTGTTGAAAGTGGTCTGATGTCGGTTTGTAGTATTGAAGAAGCAATAGCCCAGAGTGAACGACTTCTAGTTGCCCTTCTTACCAGTGATCGAAAAGTTGCGAATGAAGAAGAGGCTGTAAAATACATCAGCGAAATGCAAGATGATGAGATTAATACCTATCTACGTTCGAAATCAGCTTTCACGCTTACAAAGAACATTCCTACCATGGTTTTGGGAATGGCACAATGGCGATCTATTATTGCGGATGGAACAGTTATACCTTCAGAGGGGTATGGTGTTTTTTCATCTGGCAAATGGGCAAGTATAGTGCCAGTGATTATAGGATGCACAAAGGATGAGATGAATCTCTTTGGTTATTTCATGGAAGACCTTTCTCTGAGCTCTAGGGTTTGGGATTATCAGTCCATGCTCTGGCGTGCAAACGGTGTCCATAAACCAGCAGCCGAAATGACCTCTAAGAGCAACGTCCTTGTTTATGCATACAGGTTTGATTGGGGAAGCCCTAATGATAAAGGTGTGAGTGTCCTACCAAAAAACAAAGGTCAGGCACTGGGGGCTTACCATGGAGCTGAGTTACCCTTCTTCTTGGGAACAAGTGGATCAGATTTTGCTTTTCTAATAGGAAAGATGCACACAAAAGAAAACCGAATCGGTCGTGAAAAACTGAAAGACTTGTGCATGAACTATCTGGCTAATTTTGCGAGAGATGGTGATCCAAATGATATTGACTTACCAAATTGGCCTGCTTGGGACAACACTGAAGGGAAAGACAAGGTTCTTGTCCTTGATGCAGATTTCAACGATTTGAGACTTTCATACTCGAGTGAAAAAATCACAGTTCAAGATGTTTTAGACCTCGTTAATTCTGAGCTCGAAGAACCTGAACGAGGACAGGTATTGACCATGCTTAAAGAATTCATTGCTTTTAAGGAATAAATTGGCGTCAATGCCCTTATCTCTTATTCAACCCATCTAATTTGCTTAATGCAGTTTGGTTCAATCACACCGAATTTATTTTACGATAATTCTTTGATTGCGACTAATGAATATCGGATATGCTTTTACTCACAGAATCACGCAACGCTCTAATTATGTGGTAACAGAGGTAATCACCACAAACAAAACCTATAATTTAATTGCTTACTAAGATTCTTGAAAAGCAAAATCCTTGTAAGCAATACCTTGCCTGACCTTTTATATGACCTATACTCTTTTACCCACTAAACCAATGGAACATGTAGAGGTCATGCGTATGTCTTCTTCGAAAGTCTTGGGATACGCAGCGAAAGCGGTAGGGCAGCCGCTCGAGCCATTCACCTATAAACCACCCAAATTAGGGAAGCATGATGTTCTAGTCTCGGTCACGCACTGCGGTTTGTGCCATACTGATATCCAAGCCATCGACGACTACTACAAAATAACCACTTTTCCCTTTGTCCCCGGTCACGAGATCGTTGGGTACGTGTCGGCTATGGGTCACGAAGTATCCGGTTTGAAGAAAGGTGACCGGGTCGGCATCGGATGGCAAGGCCGTTCTTGTGGGCAATGTGAATGGTGCTTACAGGGCGAAGAGCAACTTTGTATGGACATAGTCAAATCAGGAACATGGGTCCCCTATGGCGGCTTCTCGTCCTCTGTTCTTGTGGATAGCCGCTTTGCCTACCCGCTCCCCGATGCCATGCCCTCCGAGGTGGCCGCCGTACTCATGTGCGCTGGGATTGCAGTTTACTCTCCTCTCCGATTATATGCAGCGCAACCCAAACAGAAAATTGGTATTATCGGTGTAGGAGGACTGGGTCACCTCGCATTACAGTTCGCTCACGCACTCAATTATGAAGTCACCGCCATTTCACATTCTCCAGAGAAGAAGGACGAGGCGCTTGCCTTCGGCGCAGACCAATTCCTAGTTTCGGACGACGAGGCCAGCTTGCGCCAGGTTGAGTTCGGTTTCGACATGCTCCTATGCACTGCCTCCGGCAAGATTGACTGGGACATGCTTTTGACCATCTTAAAGAAAAATGGTAGGTTTGTTCTTGTTGGCTTCCCAGATGTAGTATTCAATTCGACTGACCTCGTAGCACACCAACTTTCGATCACTGGTTCCTTCCTTGGTAATCGAACAACAATGCGTGAAATGCTCTCGTTTGCACAGACACACGGCATCGTGCCTCAGGTGGAGTTAATGCCCATGACGGAGGTAAACGAAGCGATTCGGAAGGTGAGGGAGAACAAAGCACGTTACCGAATCGTTCTATTCAATGATATCACAGATGCAGAAGTCTAGATACCAGACTATACTCTTTGCAATTTCTTAGGTCTCATCACAAAAGGCCAAAAGTTCATATTTGCTAATAATAGGGATTCACTAAGAGTTCGTTTATTTTATTCGCTTTTTGTATTATGTTAACTTGTGAGTGTAAAAGATTTAATACTCACAAAAATTGGGCTTAGATACTTTATTCCTTGTTTTTCCTTTTATAGAAAGAGACAACTATGGTCCCAAAGCATTTCATTAAGACCTTTAATTCCTATGCTAGTGCTGAATGGGAAATATCACTTTGAAGACCCATATTTCTGATTGTGTACACTTGCAACCGTGAAGGCAAAAATCCATAAACACCGAATCATCAACAGCTTGCATGCAATTCTATCCTCAAAAAGCAACTGTTCCAAAAGCACTGCGAACGGAGGAATTCCATATACGTCCTCTTAGAGTGAGTGATGCAGAGATTGATTATGCAGCAGTGATGGATAGTAAATCCATGCTACGAATAATGAGTCAGAGTACATGGCCATCAGATGATTTCACCTTAGAGATGAATAGAAAAGACCTAGAGGAACATGAACAAGAACACGATGAACGCATTGCATTCACCTACACTGTTCTGGATCCAACCGAACGCGTTTGCTTAGGGTGTGTGTACATCGGGCACTTGAAGGAAGGCCCGATGAAAGGCGACTATGTGGCTGAACTTCGTTTTTGGATCCGTCAGCCGTACTTAGATCAAGATTTAGATAAACTGCTGTTGAAGCACCTAATTGATTGGTTCCAAAACGACTGGGCTTTTTCACATGTTATCCTTAGTGTTGCTGATGAAGATAAAAGACAGATTCAGCTTGCAACCGAGTTGGGTCTTCACCTCGTCCATGCATATGGAAGCAGGTGGTCAGAATTTCTCATCAAATGACTCTATCTTGACATGCTCCAGATGTATAATCAGTAACATCATAATATATTCTTGTGATGATGCCTCGTCGGATATTAATGGTGGTACAGTAATCTTTTTACTCACAGAATCACGCCACGCTCACATTTTGTGGTGAACACGGCAATCGTCACAAACACTACGAAAAATCGTTTAGGTCCACGAAAACTAGCAACTAACACCCAGAACTTACTTCAAACCTTCTTCGACTGCGCTTCCTGGACAGGTTCCGCTGAAGATGGGTTTATCTAATGATGTCCCCAAACTCTTCGAAGGGCATACTCGCCAGTAAAGGCATCAACCTACCAAATCCTTCAAGAATTTCAGAATCTTTATGGAACTGCTCATGAGCTTCTTTGCTCGTCCAATAGGTAAGCATTACATATTTTGTGGGTT
>JBHLSA010000128.1:0-5466 GCA_048882025.1 Candidatus Thorarchaeota archaeon
CGATGAGCATGAAATCAGGTCGAATGAGTATGTATCGAAGTGCATCAGGAATAGGTATTGTTGTGTTTCCTAAGGGATCAAGGCTAATGAGGATTGCGAATGCGGAGTAAAATCCGGAAGCAAGAATGCCTAGGAGAGCTATGGTAATCGCTGAAGCCACGGTGATAAAGACGACCTCGCCAAGCACGAGTTGTCGAATATCATGATTAGACCAACCTATGCATTTAAGCGTAGCAATATCGTCTTTCCGTCCATGGGCGATTAGCCAGGAAAAAACAATCCCCATAATGGTTCCTGCAACAAGTGTCCAACCAATGACGAGGTTTAGGTAACCTAGTATTGAAGGATCCAAAGGAGGCGTGAATATTTCGATATAGTATAATCGTACGATAAAAGCAATCCAAGTAAGCAAGATGGCATAGGCGATTAAGAACACTATGAAGCGGCGGGTTGTCCGGATGCTAATTCGCCAGGCTTTGAAGAATATTCTAAGTACCATATTAATTCTCCTCTTCCATTTGGCTCTAGGACTCTAATCAAGGACGCCTTTTAACTCCTTTTACTCTTTATTGGTCGTTACGGTTCCTTCGAAATTCGCGCAACGATATTCTGCGCATAATGGCTAACAGCGCGCGAGGCTAGTTGAATCATAAGGGTAACAAGAAGAATAGCAAGAGTGAGAACAATGATATTTGGATAGATTGAATTGGTAAGGGCATAAAGGCTAGGTAGGAAGTATTTCCAAAGAAGATAGATAGCATATAAGCCTGCTAATCCAAAGAAAATCACTGAGAAAGCGAAGAGGGAAATGATGATTTGTCCATCACGACTTTCATAAGTAATCCGACCAACTCCTTCACCGAGAACAAAATGCTTCACACGTCTATGGAATCGAATGAAGGCACCGAAGAATGCCATGAAGATTATAAAGGCAATAGCCCCGCCAATTAGTAACAAGAAAACTAAGATGTCTTGGTTGTATTGGATGAGGCTCCATATGCCTGTAAGCACTAGAAGGTATCCAACAATTGCTGCAATTAATACCAGTAGGGTGAGTAGTTGTATTACAAATGTCGCCGTGGTCGCGTTAGAGAAAAGGCGATCCAAATTAATCTTACTAGTAGGTTCGGATGATTTTTTTTCAGACATTGAAAAGGTTCCCCTAAAAGGATGTAATTACCATTTTCTAAGGTGTTGATACAAAAAACTTTGGATTCCTTGGCTTTGGAGACAAAGGCTTATAGGAGTGAGCGTTGGGGGTTTTCTAGTTTTATGAGCTGAACTATTCACTGAGTGGCGAACTGATGATAGGTACAGAAACTCTTCAAAAGGAAATTCGACAACTGGCACAAACGCGTGATGCAGTCATTCTTGCCCATAATTATCAGCCAAAAGAAATCCAAGAAATTGCTGATTACATCGGTGATAGCTTTGGTCTATGCCAAAAAGCGCAACAAATCGAAGCCCAAGTGATTCTCTTTTGTGGGGTACGTTTCATGGCGGAAACAGCAGCTATCCTTAATCCCCAGAAGCACGTCTTAATTCCTGATCCTACGGCACGCTGTCCAATGGCCGCGCAATTACCCGCAAAACTTATTCGAGAAGCTAAGAAAGAACATCCTGGAGTCCCTGTAGTGCTTTATGTTAATACAACTGCAGAGGCGAAAGCTGAAGCTGATATCATCTGTACTTCAACAAACCTTTGCACTATTCTCAAAGGTCTGAATGCCAATCCGGTTATCTTCGGTCCTGATGGAAATATGGCTGAATATGCTCGGCATGTTTGCAATTTTGAGATTATTCCAATTCCAGATCATGGTTTCTGTCATGTTCATGTCACCTTTGGTTTCGATCCACGAATCCTCAAACTACAACAAGAATTTCCTAAAGCAAAATTGTTAGTTCATCCTGAATGTGATTGGGATTTACAGTCACGTGCTGACATGATTGGTTCAACTGGCCAAATGCTTCATTATGCCAAAAATAGTACCGCAAGTACTTTTATCATTGCTACTGAAGTAGATTTAGTCACTAGGCTTCAAAGAGAACTTCCTGATAAGACCTTCATTCCTGCTCTTGATTATGCAATTTGTAAAGCGATGAAAAAGCTAACCCTCCAAAAAGTAAAAGCAAGTTTAGAAAAAGACCAATACCAGATTACTGTCCCTGATGAGATTGCGAGCCGTGCTCGGAAAGCCATTCAACGTATGCTTGATTTAACAACCAATCAAAAATAGGATATTCCACTGATAGAAGGCTTTTAGAATCTGCACTCAAATGAAATAGTCTGATATAGGTGAGTGATTATGCCTTCATCTTCTCATTATGTATCCGCTGGCCTTCCACGACAAGTCATTCTCCAGAAATTCTATGCCATGCTAGAAGAAGACATTGGCTTTGGAGATGTTACTACATCAGCATTGATTGCTGCTAATCAACTGGGATCCGCACGACTATTCACACGTGAACCTGGAACTGTAGCCGGGCTAGAAATAGCTTCCATAATCCTAGAAGATTTTCAGTGTCAGGTCAAAAGTCTTCAAATGGATGGTAGTCGAGTAAAAGCAAATACTACGTTATTGGAAGCCCAAGGACGTGCAGATATTTTGCTCTCAGTAGAGCGTACACTTTTGAATCTTTTACAACGTATGAGTGGAATCGCTACGACTACAGCTAACCTACTTCAACTTGCTCAGAAAACCAATCCACAAATTCGAGTTGCTGCCACGAGAAAAACTGCTCCTCTTCTTCGGTATTTTGATAAATACGCTGTAATCATGGGCGGAGGCGATCCACATCGGTGGCGCCTTGATGATGCCATACTAATCAAAGATAATCATCTTTCGTTCTATTCTGATATTCACAAGGCAATTCAATATGCCAAGCAACGCTCAAGTTTTACTAGATCAATTGAAATTGAGGTGACAACACCGAAGATGGCTTTAGAAGCTGCGAAAGCAGGAGTAGATGCATTATTACTAGACAACTTGTCACCAAAGGAAGTATCAGCCACGATCAAGAAAATCCAGCAAATGAACCTACAATCTCCTCCTATCATTGAAGTTTCTGGCAATATAACTCCTGATAATATAACACAATATGCACAAACAGGAGTAGATGTAATCTCCATTGGGTGGATCACCCACTCTGTACCATCCTTGAATCTTAGTATAGATATTACTCCACTCGAATGAGGATGACCAAAACATGAATCAAATTCTAAATTATCGTGAAGTCGAAGAAAAAATAATCAATTGGCTCCGTGACTATCTCAACAACAGTAAGTGTACAGGATTTGTCATTGGGTTGTCTGGCGGTATCGATTCAAGTGTTTCTGCAATATTATGTCGACAGGTTACAAAAGAAACAGTAGGTCTTCTCCTTCCTTGTGGACATACTCCTTCTGATGCGATTCCTGATGCAAAGGCTCTAGCTCAACAATATGATATCGAGTATCGCATCTATGATCTTACTCCTGCGTATGAATCCATTCTTCAATCATTAAAACTCCAAATCGAGTCACCAATAACTATTCCCCTGGCGAATATCAAAGCCCGACTTCGAATGGTTGCCTTATATTATGAATCCAATCGGCTTAATCGACTCGTAGTCGGAACGGGTAACCGAACCGAGCTGAAACTGGGTTTCTTTACCAAATATGGCGATGCAGGTGTTGATTTGCTCCCGATTGGAGGTCTTTTGAAACGTGAAGTTCGTGGTCTAGCCACACATCTTGGTTTATCTAAGCACCTCATCTCTAAGGTTCCGAGTCCCGGATTGTGGCCCGGGCAAACTGATGAAGGTGAACTAGGTGCGACATATGACCAACTAGATGACCTAGTCTCTGGAATAATACCGCAGGGGCTCTCAAAACCCGAAATTAACAAATTAAAAAAGCGTATTGCAACTAATGCACATAAACGCAAATTAGCACCTATCTGTCCTATCTAATAAATCCCCATACATCATAGAGGTGTTATGAGTTGAATCTGGCAAAACGCCTTCTTGGTGGCATTCTAAGTTTCTGTCATCACAAAGAAATTCATGCCTTTAGAATCCAACTCAATGGTCGAATATATTATGTTTGTGCTCGCTGTTCCGGTTTGTATCTTGGGATATTCGCTGGATTTCCTATCGCTGCTCTCATGCTTCTTTATGCTCCACAATTTTATAGTATGGGCGATTTTGGCACCACACTTATTGCTATCCTTATTTCGATACCAGCCATAGTTGACTGGTCCACGCAACGACTTGCATTTCGAGAAAGCCGCAATGGCATTCGCTTTTGGACAGCACTTCCCACAGGATTCGCACTCTCTTGGTATCTGCTCTCCCCTGTATCCTTTTTTGTTAAATTACCCGTATTGGTTAGCGTCCTTCTTTTTATTGTCATTTTTAGCTTCATCGATAAACGTCCCCTCTATGACGAAATAACAGAAGCAGAGGTTGAATTTGAAGAAAATAGTGAAAATTAATCTTCAGATTTGATTTTCTTCAAAGCTTTCTTAGCGGTAGCTTGAACCGTTTCATCAGGATCTTGGACAGCATCTTCAATGTCTTTAATTACTTCCTCAGATAATCCACCTATCGTTGCTAGAGTCGTGATTGCTATAACTAGTTGTTCAGGACGATCTACTCGCATAGCTTCCAATAGATTTGGAATCGCAGTAGATCCAATTTGGGTTAATGCGTTTTGGGCTGCTGTTCGCACTTCCGTTGGTTTATTCATGTGAAGAAATTCTTCTTCATCATTAAGAAGATTAATCAATTGAGGAATCGCCTCAGGAACCTCACTGCCTAAGTTTCCAAGAGCCAGTGCTGATTCTCCACGGACTACTTCATCGCTATCAGTGAGAGCTTCAATCAGTGACTCCTTTGCAGTCAATGCACCTGAACCCATTTGAGCAAATACGCGCGCAACTGCCCGGCGTACCTCATCATCGTCGTGTTGAAATAATATGGAAAGAGAATCGGCTGCCTCTGCTGAATCCGACCCCAAATAATAGAGAGCTTCTGCGGCATATCGACAAATATCATCCTCTTCACTGCTCAACCCACTGATGAGCATGGGGAGTGCATCAAGGAGGCGTGGATTCTCTCCAGATTGAGCTACAATTTCAAACGCAGAACGTTGTATACTTTCATCTGAATCCTCAAGAAAACCCATAAGATCTTCCCAGGCATACTCGTCCTCATTCACAAGTTCAAGGGCTTTCTGAATTTCTCCTTCTTCAAGTAATTTATGTAGATCCGACATATAGGTCGCCTCAGCAGATGTTCTTATGATAAAATATGGGCTCATATCAGTTCAAAAAGGTTATCGCCAATCCGTGAATATTACAGAAGAATGTACGGGGTTCACAATTTTACAAGGAAACTAACCAATCATTTTTACGGAGCCCCAAAATTAAGGTTACCAATAGTAAATGGCTTCTTTCGTTCTCGAACGTGCCCATATCCCTCTGG
>JBHLSA010000129.1:0-5433 GCA_048882025.1 Candidatus Thorarchaeota archaeon
CGTCGAACCGTTCCCATGTAGCTGAAGATTTCGGCTCAAAAATTGATTTCATTTCTTCTTTATGTAAAGTGATACTAAAGCACACATTAGCAAAGGCTTGTTTGTGAATCTCTTTTAGCAAATCAAGATCCCGTAAAACTAGGTTGGATTTAGTTAATATGAAAACAGGTAATCGGAAATCATATATGACTTCTAGGATTTGCCTGGTTATCTGGTATTGCTCTTCAGCTTGTTGATATGCATCAGAAACCCCGCCTGAAACACCAATAATGATTTTTTTAGGTCCTTGCTCAATTATCCTTAAGCCTTCCTGGTCATTAAGGAAACGAATAAGGCTTTCAGAGTGCATTTTCCTTTGAGATCGGAATTTTGCTCGTTCAAGTTCACGCTGTAAAATTTGGGGCGCATTTGCTTTGATACGGATGTGGGTGTAGAAATTATCAATTCGATAGTACTGGCAATTGCCATCACAATAGACGCAGCCATGTTCACAACCCCGGTAGGAATTCATAGACCGGTTACTGTGGAACCAAGCATCACCATATCGAATTTTGGATAGCAAGGTTTTGGCTTGGATTTTTTCATATTGCATGGCTCTCACACAATGTGGTGTTAAATTGCTTTAACCATTTGCCATTTAGATTGTGATTTTTTATGCTATTGATTAGTTTCGGATTTTAGGTATTATGAGCACCATTAACTTGTTGGATGAGTTGAAAGATGAATTCGCCCAAATCACCACTATGGCGAATTCGTTTCTTTAGATACTCACGTAAAACCTGTTTATCCATTCCTACATCACATTGACTTAGAATCACCACTTCGGTCAATAAATCTAGCAGCACACGTTTTTCTCGACGCATCAGATCTGGACCTAATTTATCGATGACGTAAAAAGCATCCGAAAAATTAAGTGGTCCAACGGATGATAGTTCTGTCAGGGCCGCTAGTGTTTGTCCTGCTAAATAGTCCTTCCCAATCTCAAGAAGGCGGTCACCTATTTTATCAGTTTTTATTGAAGATTTCTTCACTCTACTTAATGACATCTTCACTACTCCCTTCTCTCCTTAACGAGAATTTGCATACCATGTTGTCCCGGTGTTTGGGGGCGATTTATTTGAACAAGAACGCGTCCTATACCTTGTGAAAACTGGTTCCAGAACTCCTTCCAGAATTGTTCAGAAATTTTCAGGGGAACATTCTTGAATGATTCGTAGAACACATCATTGTGGATTGTAATAACGAAGGCTTCTTTTGTGACTTCTAATTTAGCATAGAAACCATAATTGTCAAGGCTGTTTGTTACCATTCTGACCCGATCTTCGAGACTTCCTTCGAGTTTTTCGTAGAGAATCTGTTGCCACAAATCGGCAACTAGTTCCTTGATGATAGAATTCGTTGTTTTCGCACTAAGCGATCGGGATAACGATTTGAAAAGAAGTGCAATGACTTGTTGCGTTTGCTGTGGAAATAATGAATGGGCTAGTGGTGTAAGAACATAGATGCGTTTAGGACGGCCACGTTTGGCATGCTCGTGACGAGAGGTTACTAGTCCAGCAATCTCTAAGACATCCAGATGGCTACGAATCGCACTGATGTTAATCCCTAGCTGAGTGGCTAAAGTAACTGCATTCGCGTCTGATTCTAGCAAGGATTCTAACAGCATTCGCCGCGTACTAGTAATGATTGGAGAAAGCTTGCCCTCAGGTGTCACGACGCTGAACCTTAGAATTGCCTGTTGGCTTCTAATATTTAAATCATTATATATTATATTTAGTGTCTAAAATATCGCCGTTAATCATCTTAAAGGATTTAAAGGAGTTTGATGAATGGCGCGGAATGCTCACCTTAACTCCTAGCGGTTAACAGGCTATTCGTATCTTAGGGCTTTTACTGGATCGAGTTTTGCTGCCTTTCGCGCTGGGTAGAGTGCAAAGATGACACTGATGAGGATGGCAAACCCAAAAGCTATGAAAATGGTGTTAAGTGGAAGAACAGGAACTAATGTGAAAGTGCCACCACTGAATCCACCAAAGCCACCCATGTCGCCTCCAAATCCGCTAGCCATACCGTTGCTAAACAACATGGGTAACATTAACCCCATTCCATAAGCAAGGAACCATCCAACAATAATACCAATCATGCCTCCAATTATCCCAAGAAGGATAGCCTCAGATATGAATTGGCTAAGAATTGTTCGATCTTTTGCCCCAAGGGCTTTCATTATACCAATTTCACGAGTCCGTTCCATTACAGAGACCAACATGATGTTTAGAATCGATATTCCTGCAACTAGGAGTGCGATTGAGGCAATTGCTAAAAGAAAAATTTCAATAATATCAAAAACGCCTATAACCGTTTCAATGATTGCCGTGGGAACGATAACAAGAACCTGATCTTCAAAAACTGCACGAATTTCATCCGCAATGGCATCAGCTTGGGTAGGATCTGTAATTCGAACAAGAATCATATCAATGGTTTCAGAATTGAATATCGACTGGTAAGTTTCAAGGGGGACAAATACAGAGCGATCAAACGGTAGCATTCCTGATGAACCCACTTCTTCGAGAACACCACTTACGATAAAGGAAACGTTAATGAAACCAATCCAAGAGCCAATTCGTGCAAATACTTTGGTTGTAATGTTGTCGCCTATTGAAGCAATGGGATCTTGAAGGTAACCTATCATACAGGACTCATTTGAATCAGGGTCTGGGAATCCCCCTTCAGCGAATTGTAATCGGTGTCCATATACGGCTTCAAGGTTAGTGAAATTTAGGCCCACAAGGCGTGTATCAAGGGTTCCACCTGTTTCGTTATAGACTGTTGTGCCAGTTTGTGAAAAACCCAAGGTTGCATCGACACCTGTGATGTTTTCAATCAATATTGTATCGTTCATATAGAGTGTGGTCAAACCACCTCCTCCGAGGAGTCCACCTCCAGGCATAACGGTTAAAATATCCATATCAAGGCCTTGAGTGAGTTGGGTTGTGATTTGGGATTCAAAGCCTCCACTTAGTGCTGATATTGATACGACTGCCATGATACCGACGACAATGCCAAGTGTGGTGAGTGCGGTTCGGGTTTTTCGTTGGCGCATATTAGTAAAGGACAATCCGAGTATGTTGCGAACCTTCATTGTAGGGTCACCTCCGCACTGCCCTTTCGTTCGCTAATAAATTCTCCATCACGCATTTCGATGACTCGGTCGGCTACGGTTGTTAGTCGTTGGTCGTGACCTACGACAATCATGGTGATATTCTGCGTCTGGTTGAGCTGACGCAATAAGTGGATGATTTCAGCTCCGGTTTTTGTGTCAAGATTTCCCGTGGGCTCATCTGCTAGAATGATTCGAGGCTTATTTGCAAGTGCACGTGCAATAGCGACACGTTGCTGTTCACCTCCACTCATTTCAGAGGGAACGTGGCTTCTTCTTTCACTGAGGCCAACCTGGGTAAGTAACTCGCGAGCTCTACCCTTTGCAACCGCATTCGGCTCATCAGCGAATTTCATGGGTAATTCAACGTTAGCCTGTGCTGTCAATTGTGGCATTAGATTAAAGAACTGGAATACAAAGCCTACACGTCGCAATCGTACATTGGCAAGTTGGTTGTTATCGAGGTAGGATAGGTCTTGTCCTTCGATAAACACTGTGCCCTCGGTTGGTTTATCCAATGCTCCCAATAGATGCAGGAGTGTGGATTTTCCGCTACCTGATACACCTAAGATGACGAGAAATTCTCCTCGTTGTACTTCGAGATTGACGCCCCGAACGGCTTCTACTGCAACTTCACCCATCTGATATGTTTTTGTAAGGTTTTTAGCTTCGATGATACAGTCCACGGATTTAGCGGGGTAATCATATAGGGCTGTTAATGCTGAATTGCTAGGGTGTGATTGATCTTGGGTCATGCTTTTCACCGTTTATCAGAAGAGGGATAATGGTTTCGCTATTTTTATGACTCTAATCGACATGAAATTAACAAACATATATAAGCTTTCGCGATAACTTACCAAATATGGCGTTTCCTCCCTTCTTTCAGCGCCCTAAAGGTTCGCTCTTAAGGATTTCAATCCTTCGAATGCTCAGTGAGGAACAGATGCATGGCTATGAACTCATGAAGCGTATGGAAGAATACACAGAGGGTCATTGGATCCCCTCTCATTCTCTCCTCTACACAACTCTCAGCGATCTTGAGTCAAGTGGATTAGTTACCGGAGAGAAGGATTTCAAAGGAGAAGTTGAGCGGACTATCTACTCAATCACCAATGAAGGAAAAATACATCTGGATGAAGAATTAAGTCAGATGGCTCGTATGATCTCACGCATGATGACTACGATGAACGAACATCAAATACCACGTTTACCTAAGTTACTTCTAGACCATTTACCGCCTGAAGAACGTAGGGAAATGCTTACGAAATTTAGAGATCGACTTAAAAAAACCTTGAACGAAATTGAAAAGGAACTCGCGAAAGTTAAATGATACCTACTGTTTGAGTGTATTCTACTTTCTCCAAACACTAAGAGCTGACCTGTTCTGCTTTTCTCGATGTTGTTCTTCTGAAAGTAAAGGTTGGCTAACTTTAGTAAGGGTTGATTGGTCCATATGTCCATCACAGATTAGTTGATATCCTGCTTGCTCAGCGGCAGAAAACACTTCCTTGGCTCTCTCTGTGTAATTGTCAAGTTCACCAGCGTGGGGGCGTAACACTGCACCAGCATACTCACAACTAACATCAAGGGCAAGTTCTTTTGCGATGCGGACAACAGTATCTAAGTTTTCGAGCTCCCACCATCCGCTGGAACCTACTAATACGAATTTTGATAATTTGGCTGTCTCGGGCATTCGAGCACGTGTTCTACCTTGTTTGAATTTAAGGAGTGGTTCCACAATCGGACAAAGTCGATTTATGAAGTTTTGCATCTCTCCTGGTAATGGAATATAAACTGGTGTAGCTAATATAAGAATCTCAGCATCTTTTATTTTCGGATAGAGCTTAACCATGTCGTCTTTGTGAATGCAAACGCCTGGCTTTTTAAACCAGCACTGGAAATCACCAATACAAGGATTAATTTTGAGTCGTTTCGCATAGACGAGTTCGACACTAGCTCCAGCTGCTTTAATCCCCTCCAGAAATGGAGTGAGGATCTTATGGGTATTCCCTTTTTCCATGCGTGGACTACCATTTACAGCAAAGACCTTTGTCAAGTTAATTCACCATTAATTTGCACTTTCTATTCTGGGGGTTTTCTACAGTAATTGGTAGTATTTGTATATAAGGGTGCTAAGAAGAAATTAGCTATTTACTTATAGATAGGTTGTCAATTTATTCGCAAGTAAACCACAGAGGACGCTAAGATAATGTAGTAAGTCCACTTACGGCCAAAATCACAATAATAGCAATTGAAAGTCTCTAGCTAAAGTAAAA
>JBHLSA010000130.1:0-5397 GCA_048882025.1 Candidatus Thorarchaeota archaeon
CATCTAGTGGAATATTCAGTAATGTTGCTAGTTCAAAATTAGAGGGAGTTGGATCCACCCCAATACTCAGAACTACCAAGTCAACGGGGAGTTCTATGGGCTCACATAGTTCAGTATCCTCTGCTCGAACAAAGAGCTGTTTCGTTTGAGGATCTTCTTCAATTTCAGCTACGCGACCACGTATGAAATTAATACCATATTCTCGAGCAGCCCGTTCGTAAAGTTCTTCAAAACCCTTGCCGAAGGTTCGCATATCAGTATAGAAAATATACACCTCAGTATCTGGTAGAGCTAAACGGAGTTGTACAGCTTCTTTAACTGCATATGTGCAACAAATGCGGCTGCAATAGGGTCGACCAATTCGAATATCACGACTTCCTACGCATTGAACAAATGCTACCTTTTTTGGAGACCTGCCTGAAGATGGCAGCACTACGCTGCCTTTTGAGGGCCCACTGGGATTCAACAGACGTTCGAGTTCCGGAGCTGTAATCACATCTGGATATCGTTCATACCCATATTCTTGTAGATCTTGAGGATTAAATGGTTCGAACCCTGTTGCTACGATGATCGCGCCAACTTGGAAGTTATGATCTCGATCTGAATCTTCAAAACGAATTGACTCCTTCTCACAAACACCCACACAGGATTGGCAACCCACACAAGCATCCATATCGATATATGGTGCTAACGGGACAGAACTTGGATAAGGTCGGATAATTGCTTGTCGAGATCCTAGCCCATAATTGTACTCATTGGGTTCTTCAATTGGACAGATCTCCAAGCATTTATTACATCCATTACATGTTTCTAAATCCACATATCGGGGCTCTTGATGCACCTTCACGTCATATGCACCAGGAGTCCCTTGAATATCTGTGACTTCACTTAAAGTTAGGATTTGGATTTTCGGATGGGTAGCAACTTCCGTCATTTTGGGTCCTAGGATGCAGAGGCTACAATCCAAACTTGGAAACAGTTTATCCCACTTCGCCATATGGCCACCTAAGAACCCAGAACGTTCCACAAGGATTACCCTATACCCTGAATTTGCAAGCTGTAATGCTGCAGTTATCCCAGCAATACCGCCCCCAATTACGAGCACGCGTTTTGTAACTGGTACATCGATTTTCGATAAGGGAAGGCTATGATTCGCCATTTTTATGGCAGAATCAATCATTAATCTTGCTTTGGCTGTAGCGGCTTCTGGATTATCCCAGTGGACCCAACTACACTGTTCACGGATATTGGCTATTACCAAATGACCATGATTTAGGCCAGTCTCTTCAACAGTTTGACTCATTAGCTCCCCGTGAAGCCGTGGGGAGCAGGCTGCAACGACAACATTGTCTATTTTGTTTTCACGAATAGTATCTCGAATAACGTTTAGACCTTGTTCAACGCAAAAATGCGCGTCATCTCGTACAATGAGATTAGGTTGTTTCTCATAATGTTGCTTGAGTTGGGCGATGTTGATGATACTTTCAATATTGGTACCACAATGGCAAAGAAACAATGCGGTTTTGTTGATATCAGATTTGGGTGGTTTCTGGGATGATTTTTTTGTCCTGCCCGTGGTTTGTGTTTTCTTTGATACTTTGGCCACTGGTGTCACCGCACGACTACGCCATCTTTTGTTCCCGCATGAGATGCTTTAACCCTTTGTACCTTACCATCCTCTGTTTTAATTCTTAAGGCGGCAGCGAAAAAACTGAACTCTGGTTATTACCGAAGAGCTAAAGGGGAAAATCCACGAGAACAATACAGAATAAAGCGCCGTGATTTGATGGTAGACAAGAAGCTAAATCCCATGCAACTGTATAAGTTGCTTCCACAGACAAACTGCAAGGAATGTGGAATGACATGTATGGCTTTCGCTACGCGTCTGGCACTACGTGAAGTCGAACTCAAAGCTTGTATACCATTACATGATGATGAGAAATATGCAGCACAACTTGCTCAACTCAATGAGCTAATTAGTCCCCTCCTTGATGCTGAGGAAACAGGTGTGAAGCTTGATGAAACAAAATGTACAGGGTGCGGGAATTGTGTAGTCGTCTGTCCAGTCGATGCTACTGTTGAACCGGGGACTGCAGAAGGAAGAGCGGCTAAATCTAACGATACCGTTTTTCGTGTGGAAGATGGAATCGCGCGCATTATTAACCTAGAAAAATGTCGGCGTTTCCCTCCTGAACGAATGAATTGTCGAGTCTGTGAACAAGGCTGTTATGTTAAAGCTATTGAAATCTGGTAGAGTTCTAGGCTTCTGACTGAAGGGAAGAGATAATGCAGGATACGGTCTGTTGTGGATGTTCAGTAGTTTGCGATGATGTATCAGTCGCCTTAACCAAAACAAAGCTTCATTCTCTAGGATTATGTCAACTAGGTCATGCCTATTGTGAATCTGTTCTCAGCAAGAAACGATTACTCCAACCACTCATTCGAAGTGAAACGGGTAAACAAATGAAAAGCACCTTGAGGGAAGCATTAGATCGAAGTGCCGAACTTCTCCATCAATGGAAAAATCCCTTATTTTTGGGGTGGTCAAATAGCACTAATGAAACTATCCAGGTTGGGCTCAAGCTCACTAAACAGGTAAAGGGTGTTTTTGATAGCACCGCAAGTTTTGAATATGGATCACTTCTTGATCATGGCTTGTACGGGGGTGAGAAAGAGAAGTTCAGCCTAGATAATATTCGTGATTCAGTGGATCATGTTGTGTATTGGGGAGTTAATCCAGCTGAAAGTCACCATCGACATGCAAGTCGCTACACTGTCTTTCCAAAAGGAAAGAATGTTCCTGAAGGCCGTGAAAGCCGAGTTGTCTCTGTTCTTGACATTCGTGAGTCGGAATCGATGCGACTAGCCAATCACCAATTGATTTTGAGTGCAAACGGTGGGGATTCTGAATTTCTTCAAGTCTTAGTGTCTGAAATTGAAGGAACCCGTGAAAGAGTCCCAAAGACGATTGCTGGAGTTCCAGCAATTGAATTTCTTAGCTTTGCTAAACAACTTAGAGAAGCTAATAATGTAGCAATTTTCTATGGAAATGGGCTAATTTCTAACACTCATGCTAATGAGAGCTTACCTTTAATTGCACAAGTTGCAGAATTATTAAGCCAAAATCAACAACGTTGTTTCTCGTTACCAATGGTGGCCTATTGCAATACTGTGGGAGCTGTAAAAGTTAGCTATGCTATTACCAAGTTACCCTTCTCAATTGATTTTACTTCAAAACCTCCCAAAGTGTTTGGAGATGTTTTTCAAGGGGTATTACAGGATTCCTTTGACGGTATTGTCACGGTTGGATACGATGCACTAGGCTTTTTACCCGGACCAATCGCGAAAGCAATCAAACAAATTCCCATAATTGCTTTATCTACACAGCCTACATTAACTACTCGTGCAGCCACAGTCGTGTTTCCAACTGCTCTTACTGGAGTTGAAACAGGAGGAAGCGTTCATCGCATGGATGGTACTCCTGTCACGCTTCTACCCTTTAGAAAACCAAAATTACCTGTTGACTCTGAACTGAATATACTCACACAGCTTTTAGCCCGAATGAAATAATTTCGGTGTGTTCTCGTTAAACGGGAAGCCTTTAAGCACGATTTGAATTAACTTCTGCTGACGCGGTGTTTTGTATGAAATTGGCTGTAGCAGGAAAAGGTGGCGTTGGAAAAACCCTAGTTGCCGGAACCCTTGCTCGTTTCCTTGGGCGAGAACAAATTCGAGTATTGGCTGTTGATGCAGATCCAACACCGACTCTAGCAACGACCCTTGGAATTCCACCCGAGATAGCTGAAAAAATCATTCCACTCACAGAAAATGATAAACTCGTTCAGGAACGAACTGGAATGGATAAACAAACTTATGGCGGTATGTTCAAACTTAACCCGCATGTATCAGATCTAGCGGAGAAATTTGGCGTTCAAGGTCCTGATAACGTTACCCTATTAATCGCTGGCACTGTGACCATTGGTGGTGCTGGATGTATGTGTCCTGCTGGCGCACTACTCAAAGCGCTCATCCGGCACCTAATCATTGGTAGTGACGAAGCCTTTGTCATGGATTTAGAAGCGGGCATTGAGAATCTTGGGCGTGGAACTACTCGAGGTATGGATGCCCTCATAGTCGTTGTTGAACCTGGTCAAACCTCCTTATCGACAGTGGGTCGTATTAAAAAACTCGCCAAAGACATAAGTGTTGATACTGTATTTGCTGTCGCAAACAAGGTTATGGATGAAACGGATCAACAAGCAATCGAGACCACCCTTCAGAAATTACAAATTCCCTTGCTCATTAGTATTCCATTTGATAGAGCTATTCGACAAGCAAATTTAGAAGGTAAAGCTCCTCTTGATTATGCACCAGAGGCTCCTGCGGTAAAAGCCATTCACGCCTTAATCCCCGAATTAAGAAAGCGACTCAATTCGTGAACTGATACCTGACCTGCAAATTTTCAAGAGCATCTCTTTTTAGGATGAAACCCGACTCTCTAATTGTAATTTTTATACAAGAACTATATACTGTGGCTTCACATCCGCTATACTCTTCGGAGTTGAAAATATTGAGCGAACAATACTCCACATTTTTAAGAATCACATTTTTCATTCATGTCATTATTGGTGCTATCTTTGGAATTGGTCTTTATATCATCCCAGATCTATTTTTAGGGCTTTTTGGCATGACAATTATGGACCCGACCACGCGGTTGTTTGGAGCAATGATGCTTGCATTGACAATCGGATCCGTTCTTGCCTTGGCTACAAAGGAATGGCTACGAGTGCGAATCATCGTCGAAGTTGATATCTTCTGGTGTATACTAGGTCTTATAGGAGCAATTGTCCACATCTTCCTACCACCGGTCTTCACTACCTTAGCTGGCTTACTCATTATCGCCATACTTGCGATTTTGTTATTCCTTTTTCTCATTGGATATTTTATCGAAGTAAGAGACTAACCAATCCACTTTCCAAAACCTGTCTGATAGGCAAATGCCCTATCAGACACTCTTCTTTTATTTTATTCTCCTCAGAATTAGTACAGGAAATTAATTAGATTTCTGTGCATTAGCTAGTACTTGCTTCATAAGAATAAATGCTAATAGTTACAACATTTAGTTAAACGTTAAACTCAGACTTTTATACAAACTCATTCATAGAGTATCCATTGAACCCCTTGGTGTGACAAGAGCATGTTTTTTGCTTTTATTGCCTGGATGAATTTCATTTTATTCAACCTTTGCAGTATCTTCTGTTGGTATTACTACATCCTAAGCCTCATGCCTGCACACCGCGCCGAACAAATTGGTGAGCGCGCTTGGGACGATTGCAAACACTTTCGCCAAAGGTCAGGATACTTTGCTGTTCCTATGATTCTCTTCTACATTTTGTG
>JBHLSA010000131.1:0-5369 GCA_048882025.1 Candidatus Thorarchaeota archaeon
GTTCAGCCCAATGACCTGATAGTCGCCGATCAAAATTTCGGAATTGGATCTAGTCGAGAGGAAGCCCCAGCAATTCTAAAAGAACTTGGTGTTAGCGCTATTGTAGCAATTTCTTTTGCACGAATTTTCTTTCGTAATGCATACAATCTCGGAATCCCAGCAATTGAATTTCCTCTTTTAGCCAATAATCCAAATGTGATTTGCGACGGAGATCACATTGAACTCAACTTAACAAAGGGAACCCTAACCAATCATCAATCCCAGCAAACGCACCAGTTTTTAGCCATTCCATCTTTTCTTCTTGAATACCTTAAGGCAGGAGGAGCAATTCCCCTCTTGAAGCAGAAACTCAAAACCAAATAATCCAATGAAATCAAACATTCTTAAGCAGTAACTAGTCCAAGAGTAATCTATGTTATTCCTCATTTTATTCACTATTATATTTGGAATATTCGCATTGCTCTCAACGATTCTCAAAGCAATCAGAGAAAATGAAATCACAGTTCAAAGGAATGGACTCAAAAAAATACCAACAGGTCTGCTTATCACCATCAAGATATTACCCGAGCTGATTGCCTTAACCGTTGTAATCCTTTTCATGCCATCATCAAACCTCTTTTATTTAATTTTAGCCATTGCATTGGTTTTTTGTTTGATCGGAAGTATTGGAATGGAAACAAAATTAATTGCAGGTGTGATTCTTTTCCTAATTGCGCAATTTATCTTCATCTCTAATTTCATTTATCATAGTGCTATACTGGGAATATCTTTTCTTCCTATTACAGCTTTAGTCACATTGTTTATTGCATGGGTTATTGTGATTATTTTTTTAACTCAATACATAGATTCAGGAGAAACCGCTTTAGGATCCACGAAACCCCTAATCCTATTCTATGGCCTTGTGGTATCTTTTATGTCATGTAGTGCCCTATTGTTCTGGCTCACATCAGATGTACCCCTAGGTTTCATTCCCTTTATTGGAGCAATTTGCTTCGTAATATCAGATATGTTAGTCGGTGTGAAAAGATTTCATCACCACTTTTACAAAGCACAAATCATAATTTTACTTTTATATTATCCAGCAATCTTTCTTCTTTCACTCTCTGCCGTGATCTACATTTTCGTATAACTGTAATATCCTATACGGTTATGCTATGAAAGGTAGTCAGAGATTGTTCCAGCTAATTTACGTGGAATGCCTGGAACCGCTGCAATTTCATTCACTGAAGCTTGACGGAGTTGTTCGAGACTCCCAAAATGCTGAAGTAGTAATGTAGCCCGGTGAACACCAACTCCAGGAATATCTGTGAGCGTGAGTTTCAAGGATTTTGTCTGCCGAAGTTTTCGATGATAGGTAATAGCAAATCGATGTGCTTCGTCTCGGACCCGTTGTAAAAGTCGTAATCCCTGACTATCACGTGAAAGACGTAAAGGCGTTCTTTGCCAGGGTACATACACTAGATCAGGCTTTTGTGGTTCAGCCTTCGCTAGACCAATCACGTGTAAATCGGAAATCTCAAGACTTTCGAGAGCTTTGAGGGCCATATTGAGTTGTCCTAGCCCACCATCGATTACAATTAAATTGGGTAAAGGCATTTTCTCAGCGAGCTGTCGTCGATAACGTCGGCCAACGACTTCACGCATCATTGCAAAGTCATCTTGGCCCTTCACGTCTCGAATTTTAAATCGTCTGTAACCTTTCTTGAATGGCATTCCGTTCTGAAAGACTACACAAACGCCGACTGATTCAACTCCTTGGAGGGTCGAAATATCAAAACCTTCAATTAAAGCAGGTTCTCTCGTGAGCTTCAAATGCTTCATTAACTCTGTGTAAGCTTGGTGTTTACGCCCCTCATCTGCTGCCAGACGTTCAATAAGTTGATGCAAATGAAAAGCAGCGTTTTCATTAGCCATTTGTGTTAAACTTTGTAATGGATCCTGAGTGGGATGCACAATTTTTACTAGATGAGAGTTGCCACGGCGTTTTGTGAGCCATTCCTCAAGAAACTGTGTATCCATAATGGGTGTCGAGATTACTACTTCTTCAGGAATTTCTGTAGCACGGATATAGTACTGTTTAAGGAAGGCTTCTAACACTATACCATCTGAGAGAGCAGAAGGGGCACTAAGAGGAAAAGGTTGTTGACCAACCACTCGACCTTCGCGAACTACTAATAATTGAACTAGCGCGTCTGGTCCAGCACGAGCAAGTCCTAATACATCTCGATGGCCCGGAAGTTGATTCCAGAAGGTGGCTCGTTGCGCTTGACGTCCACGCTGTACAGCTCGTAATCTGTCTCGATATCGTGCAGCTTTTTCAAACTCCTGTCCATCAGAGCTTTTTTGCATTAACTGGATAAGATGAGCTTCAAGTTCATCGTGTCGGCCGGTTAGCATGAGCGTGTATTCATTGACGAGTTCAGCATACTCTTCTTGGGTGATTTTATTTACACAGGGAGCCGTGCAATATCCAATATCATATTTAAGACACGGTCGTTTTCGTTTGCCTGGAACGATGGTTGGTTTACAGGTTGCAATTGGTACAATTCGGTTGATTGATTTCAATAAACCGTCAAGAGCTTTCACGTTTGAATAAGGACCAATATACCGGCTCCCATCGTTGATCAGCGTCCGTGTTTTTTCTACACGTGGATAGGCATCCTGGATTGTGATACGAACATAAGGGAAACTCTTGTCATCTTTGAGTCGAATATTGTATCGTGGCTTATACCGTTTAATCATGTTATCTTCGAGAACAAGCGCTTCCGACTCATTTGCGGTAATAACGTATTCGAGTTCTATGGCCTCTTTGCCAATGGGTGAAAAGATGTTTCCCTGATCCATTCCTCGAAAATGTGAAGGAACTCGTTTCTTTAGTGACTGGGCTTTTCCAACATATATTACTTCATCATTAGCATCATAGAGTAGATAGACACCGGGTTCATCTGGTAAATCTCTAAGTTCCTGTTCCAGATTCATGATCTTCTTCACTTAACGAAAGCAATTTCCTGTTCAAGAACCGTTCGCTCTTACCGTGAAAGCATCTTAACATGTCGGTTTTGTTCCGAAGTACCCTTATCAATTCTCATTGTGAGTGCATGACGAAGAACCTCTCCGGTATATGACGCTCGCGATTGGGCTACCTTCTCAGGAGTCCCTTGTACGACGATGTATCCGCCTTGGTCTCCCCCTTCAGGTCCTAGGTCAATAATGTAGTCGGCTCCCTTGATGACATCGGGTTGATGCTCTATTACAATAACAGTGTTTCCTGCATCCACGAGATGATTCAAGACATCAAGAAGCTTTTGCACATCAGCTAAGTGTAGGCCAGTAGTAGGTTCATCAAGAATGTAGAGGGTTTGTGTAGTACTGCGTCTACCAAGTTCGCGGCTAAGCTTGATTCGTTGAGCTTCACCACCACTCAGTGTTGGAGATGGTTGCCCTAATTCCATATACCCTAAACCAACTGCTTGAAGAGTGTCAAGGATGCGAGCAATCTTAGGAATATTTTTGAAGAATTCACCAGCTTCATCCACGGTCATTCGTAGAATTTCATAGATAGTTTTTCCTCTATAACGGACTTGGAGAGTTTCCTTATTGAAGCGTTTTCCATGACATTCATCACAAATAACATAAACATCAGGGAGAAATTGCATTTCAATTCGCAGTACTCCTGCTCCATGACAGGTTTCGCAGCGTCCTCCCTTAACATTAAAACTAAACCGACCAGGTTGGTATCCTCGTTTCCGCGCTTCTTCAGTTTTAGAGAAGAGATCACGGATAGGACCAAATACTTGAGTATATGTCGCTGGATTTGATCGGGGTGTTCGACCGATAGGTGATTGGTCTACCAAAATAACTTTGTCGATAAGATCGACACCTTCCAACGAATCAAATGGCCCAGGTTTTTGGATAGTTTGTAGTGTATCGGCATGTCGACGGCGTCGTTGGCGAAATTGCCAAAGAATTCCAGGATAGAGAGTATCTGTGACGAGAGTGCTCTTTCCAGAACCAGACACACCTGTAATGCAGATGAAAGTTCCTAAGGGAAATTGGACATTGATATTTTTCAGGTTTCGGTATCGAGCACCTTTGATTTGTAGGCTTGCCCCATTGCCAATACGTCGTGTCGGTGGTACGGAGATGACCTTATCGCCTCGTAGATATTGTCCTGTTATGGATTTGCTATTGGTTTCAATATCATTTACTGTACCTTCGGCGATTACTTGCCCACCATGAATGCCAGCACCAGGACCAAGGTCGATTACCCAATCTGCAGCCCTAATGAACCCTTCATCATGCTCAACGACTAGCACCGTGTTTCCTAAATCACGTAGTTGAAGTAACATTGAGAGAAGCCGTTCATTATCCCGCATATGGAGACCAATACTTGGTTCATCTAAAATGTAGGTAACGCCCACAAGGCGAGAGCCTATTTGAGTGGCTAAACGTACACGTTGTGCTTCACCGCCTGCAAGAGTAGCAGATAGCCGGTTTAGCGTTAAATAATCAAGCCCTACTGATGAAAGAAACTGTAGACGCTGTTTTATTTCTCGCATGGTCTGGCGAGCAATTGTCGCTTCCTTTTTGGTCAGCTTTAGCTTCTCAAAGAAGTCGAGTGTCTCATGAATAGATAGATTAGCTATTCGATCAATACTTTGGTCTTGAATGGTTACTGCGAGTGCCTCCGGACGGAGTCGGCGACCATTACATTCTGGGCAGGGTAACGAGGCCATGAATTGAGTGATAGATTCACGTACAATTTCTGAACGTGTATACTTGTACCTGTGCTTAAGACCATACACAGCGCCCATGGTAGGTTTTTCGCTAATCCATTCCCATTTCCGCCCCGACGCGGTCACTCCACGATGTTCAAAGCGAATCTCTTCATCACCAGAACCATAAAGAAGGATATTTTGGTGTTCTGGTTTCAAATCTTGGAAGGGTGTATCGAGATTAAAGCCATAATGCTTTGCGATACTTGTAAGACTTCGTAGTCGCCATCCATTGAGCGGATGTGAATAGCAAGCTATCGCCCCCTCGCGGATGGACTTGGTGGAATCAGGAATTACCAGGTCGGGATCAACTTCGAGCGTATACCCAAGTCCTTTACATGCAGGACATGCCCCATAAGGAGAATTAAAGCTAAAGAGGCGGGGTGCCAGATCTGGAAAACCGATTCCACAAACTGGACAACCAGCAGATTCACTAAACAGATATTCACGATCGTCTAACACGTCCACAATCACTAGCCCTTTTCCAAATTCAAGGGCTGTTTCTACTGATTGCGTCAAACGCTGCTCTACAGCTGGTTTAAGCACGAGTCGATCAACAATTATCTCAATAGTATGTTGCTTGTATCGATCCAG
>JBHLSA010000132.1:0-5348 GCA_048882025.1 Candidatus Thorarchaeota archaeon
ACTAGTACAGTATCTCTTTGTGAACTTGGTTTCCTTAACGAAAATTATTATCTGATATTAAGAGATATTTAATAGAAAGAACCCCTCGATATATGAAGGGTTGGTGTTGGTTTATGGGAAATGCTGATGATCTATTCCAGCGAGCAGTTGTCGCTTTAAGCGATGAAGATCTCGAACGAGCTGAACAACTCACCAAGGAACTCCTTGAGCTTGATCCCGAATACATCGATGGATGGAGTCTCTTAGCTAACATCTATCAACAGAATCAACAATATGATCAAGCGGTAGCTGCTGCAATTCAAGCAACAACCCTCGATCCAAAGAATCTCCAATTTTGGAATAATCTGGGCTACCTGTACCTACTTCAGAGCAATTGGATAGAGGGTGAAAAATGCTATGCAAAAGCTCTAACTTTACCCGATCCTCCGCCTACAATTTTCTTGAATCACGCTTGGGCACTTATTGAACTAGGTGAGGAAACCCGAGCTAAAGAACAATTACAGCAAGCCCTTACTCAATCTTTAGAAGACACCCTCATAGATGACCTTGAAACAAATGTCCACTATGCCAAGCTCAGGCCCCTTCTTAAACAGATTAAATAAGCACGCGGATTTTACATAACACTTAGGGTTCTTCTTTTACCGTAAAGAAACTCCCTGAAGTCACAGTTTGTCCAACTCCTGGTATCTGACGTAGTTCATTAACAACTAGTTGACCAATTTCTTGGAGTGAAGCTCCCCGAGTTTTCAAAATGAAATCCCATTGCCCTGCTACAACATGGACCTCGACCACCTTGGCTAGTTTCGCGATAGCACGTGCCACATCATGTTGAGAGACTCCTGCAGTTGGAGCAAACGAAACGAGAACAAAGGCTGTAACCGGTAAACCAATTTTTGGATAATCGGGAATCACGACAAGGCGTTTGATAATTTGATTGGCTTTCATCCGATCGATCCGATGTTGTACAGTTGATCGGAGGATTCGGAGTTTTCTAGCGATTTGTAAAACCGATTGACCGGCATCACGTTGTAATTCCATGAGGATTTGCTGATCTTTCTTGTCAAACATAATTAGCATAATGCCAACTAAAGTATTTAATTATTGTTATATTTTAGCAATTTGCTTATGCCGTTAGCAAAAAGCTAATATGCCTCAACCACCCGTAAAGCGTTGGGTGCGTCAGCATGGTATTGGAATCGATTCCGCATCGTCGGCTCTCAAGCGAAGTAGCTTCAGACGTGGAACGCGGAGTACGATTCCGGTACCAATCAATTCGGAGTTCACGGGCTCGAGCAATCCTCCAAATCCAGCATCAGTTGTCTCGGGTCTGCCGCCACATCTTGGACAGTCTAGGATTCACAGAAGTGCTGGCCCCCATCATCGGCCCCGTTACCGATCCGGGTATCCGGGGGGCTGGGACGATTGAGGTGCCCTTCTATGGGAAGATCTATGTGCTGATGACCAGCATGATTTTGTATAAACAAATGACAATGGCGAGTATCCCCCGCGTATATTCTTTTTCTCCCAATGTCCGGCTGGAACCATCAGCAAGCAGCAGAACAGGTCGACACCTAGCCGAGTTTTACCAACTCGACTTAGAAGTGGCTCACGCAACCTGTGAAGAAGTGATGGCTCTCGGAGACACGTTGATGTTCGAGGCCATTGATACTGTCCGTAAAGAGTGCAGCAACCAACTAGAAGAGCTGGAACGCACCCTTCACTTGCCTCCTCGCAGGCTCCCACGCATCACATACACTCAAGCCCTTGATATTCTTTCTGATGAA
Organism: Candidatus Thorarchaeota archaeon; assembly: GCA_048882025.1. Classification (GTDB taxonomy): domain Archaea; phylum Asgardarchaeota; class Hermodarchaeia; order Hermodarchaeales; family Hermodarchaeaceae; genus Hermodarchaeum. The sequence continues at coordinate 1,785 of JBHLSA010000132.1, forward strand.
GGCTTCGATATCGATCCAGCTTCTGAGCTCCCTTGGAAGGCCGAGTATCATCTTTCAAAATTATTCGTTGATCCCTTTTGGATAACCGATTATCCCGCCACCGCTCGCAGCTTCTATTACCTGCGGAATGCCGACCATCCTTCCTTCTTGAAATCCATGGATTTAGTGTTGCCTGAAGGATATGGCGAAGTCTCCAGTGGAGGAGAGAGGGAATATACCATAGAGGGTGTCATGCAGCGAATGGTTGAAACTAGAGAAGATGTGTCTAAGTATGCCTGGTACTTGGATATGCTTGAAGAAGGAATTCCTCCTTCTGCAGGTTTTGGTATTGGATTGGAAAGATTAACCAGGTATCTTTGTGGAGTAAGTCATATTTGGGAATGCTCACCCTTCCCAAAAGTTCCTGGGTTAAGTTAATTCACATTCAAAATTGTGTTTGATACGTGTCGCAATTATAAATGATTGCAGATGAAGACCCTTACTAATTTTGTGCTAACGTATCTGGATCGACCAGTGTAGACGTGTCCAGCTCTTGAGCACAATATGGGCATTTTTGCTTTTGTCGTACCCAATCTATTATCTCATTGGCATGTCCCAGCGTTTTGCAGTAAGGACATGCAAGTAACTCTTGACCATCAGCGACGAAACGATGACAAATCGGACACCGTTCTCGTTTAATGCCACATCCAGGACAGAATTCTTCAATTTCTTCCTCAAATACAATTCCACACTTCAAACAGGTCTTACCGATTGGACTTGAAGCAGGATCCATCGTTGTGGGGGGCACCCGGGGAGTTGAAAAAGGTTCATCCGAAGTAGGAGATCTACGACGCGGTCGTGTTTGATTGCTTGGACGACGGGTTCGGGTAGCACCACCAAGATCGTCTTCTGTGATCATTTTATAACAAGCATAGATGGCGAACATCACTATTACGAGGAACCAAAAAAGAACCTCAAATGGCTGGGTTTGCATACTTCCTCTTTTCCGAGTATTATGATAAGTAACAAAAATAAAAGTACTCGCATCTAATTTATCAAAACGTGGACGAACATTTATTACGCTAGTTCCACAGGAATATCTCAATTCCGGATTGTACAGTTGATTACCCCTTAATAGCACACTCTAATGCTGTACACCTAGGAGGATGGCAAGAATGAGAATACAAGTTTTGTCGCACACAAATAATCCCGATGCTCTCTGTGCTAGAATTGCCCGTTACTCCAATGTTTCTGAGACATGGGACAAGCTGGATCGGAAAACCCCAAGTAGTGGCTGGGATGCTTTTCTTAAAAAGGTCATTAAATTGGGTCATACCTCAGTCTTAGAACATGCAGTCTTTACTTTCGAAATTACAGGTGTTTCTCGTGTTTTTACTCATCAACTTGTACGACATCGTATTGCTAGCTATTTACAGAAATCATTTCGCCGGACAAAAATCAAACAGCTCATTCTCCCACCCACGATCATCGAAGCAGCTGAAGATCCCAGTAAATTACAAGGAGCAGCTGAAGCTTTGTACCGTGAATATTATCGACGGGGCGTCCCTATGGAAGATGCTCGCTACTTAGCCCCCATGGGATCAGAAACTGCCATTATCGCTACCTTCAACGCACGAACCCTGCTTGAGTCTCTATTCCCCCTGCGACTCCACCGAAGCGCTCAACTTGAAATTCGAGTAGTAGTAAATGAAATGCTTCGCCTTGTAAAAGAAATTGCTCCCGTGATATTTGAACAACTCACAGTCGATCAGGAATTAATCGACACGTATAGGAAGCAGTTGGGTGCGATACACGAACCCTAGAAACTTGTCATAAGATCTTAACTGCAGTTATTCAAATTATTCTACTGGAAGAGTTGCCAGTTTGACTTGTGATATCCCTCGGATTCCCCGAATGCGGCGGGTCAACTGAATTACTCTCGACTGAGCACCAGCCATGGTAAGGTACTCAATGAAATAATGGCTACCAATATGTCGATGAGTGCTTTCATCGACTACATCATCAAATTCATGTCGAATTCGGTTTACCTGCTGAACAGCTTGTGCATCATTATGGTCACCAATGATGACTAAGACTCCAACGACTGCAGTAGATTTTCGTCGACGCTCAAGATTAGTTTGAGTAATTAGTTCACGAACGGCATCGCGAAACACTTCGGACTTTGAATAATACCCTCCCTGTTTCACTAAGCTTTCAACTTGGCTGAGTAAACTCGAGGGGATAGAAATGCTAACGACAGGCATAACTTAAATAAAGGAATATGTATTATTAACTTTTTCTAAGTGAAATAATAATGCATGGTTATAATTGCCCAATATTTTAGCATAAAGTTAATATAAAAAGTTGGTAGCCAAAATCAAAGGTTCCAATAATGGTCGTCGAATATCTTTTCCATTACTTCACCAATTTCCTCACGCTTCTGATCGAGATTGCGCCGTGGATGATTCTTGGATTTGTTGTCGCTGCATTTATCGAAGAATTTGTATCAACTGATAGGATGAGTAGATATTTTGGCAGCAATGACCTAGCTTCCCTCGGTCGTGCGACTTTTGCTGGATTGTTTATGAGCATATGTTCTTGTGGAGCGATACCTCTTGTGGTATCGATTCGACGAAAGGGAGCCAGTACTGCAACTGCATTAACTTTTCTTCTTGCCGCCCCCTGGGCAGGACTTGCGCATCTTTTCATTATGATGGGGTTTGTTGGACCAGTTAATGTGATCATTTTATTCATCTTATCCATGATTGTCGCTTTGGGAACAGGTGTGTGCCTTTCTTATCTTGAAAATCATGGCAAGATCGAAGCGTCCTTAACTGAGAAGGAAATCATCGAAGTCGAAAGTTGCTATGCCCCCCATTATCAAGAACCATTGCCCAAACGACTCTTTTTCTGTATCCCTCAGCGCATGTGGGATCTGTTCAAGGATGTGGGAAAATATCTTTTCTTTGGCCTCTTAATTGCTGCACTTCTTGCAGCATTCATACCGATTTCTGTAGTGCAATTAGTTTTCGGTTGGACCGGTCCTCTGGGGATTGTGTCAATTCTAATTGCACTTCCTATAGCAGCAGTTCTCGAGCTTTGTGCTGAAGGGTTAACTATCTTAGCCGGACAGCTCTATTTGATGGGAGCGAGTTTAGGAGTTATATTTACTATCACACTAGTCGGAGTTTCAACAGATTTCACTGAGCTTTCAATGATTTGGGGAAAATTTGGTAAAAAGAGTGCCATTGCCTATCTTGGAATCAGTACAATTTTCGTTGTACTCCTTGCATTTGGGCTCGTTATGTGGTGGCCATTTTAACACATTTATTCAATAGCAGAGTGAACAGGGATTCTATTAAAACACGTGAGGAAAAGGTAACATTCTGATTGAGATCCTTCTTAGTACTTCACTCATCTTCTTCGTTGAAGAACTCAACTTTTTTGAGATAGATTTCATCTTTCCGAGGACTTGCAGCCATCAGGAAGTATTCACCACCTTGAAGCTGCATCATCTCACGGATTTGCTTTGGAATCACTACATGGTATGATGATCCATCTGGACGCATATACCCTTTCACAATA
>JBHLSA010000133.1:0-5305 GCA_048882025.1 Candidatus Thorarchaeota archaeon
GAAACAGGTTCATCAGCTACAATGAATGCCGGGTTTACGACGATGGCGCGAGCAATCGCTACACGCTGCCGTTGGCCACCACTGAGTTCGTGTGGATAGCGGAAGGTGAATTCTGAAGCAGGTACAAGTTGGACAGCTTCAAGAGCTCTCACGACCCGATCTTCTTCATCTTGCCCAGATTCAGCAATTTTGTTTAGACGAAGTGGTTCTGCAATTGTATCATAGAGACTTAGTCGGGGATTCAAAGACGAGTAAGGGTCTTGGAAAATCGTTTGCATGCGTGCACGGAGTCGGCGAAGGTCCCGTCGACCGATTTCATTAAGGTTACTACCCTCAAACTCCACAATGCCATCTGTTGGTTCTAGAAGACCGATAAGCAGTTTACCAGTCGTAGTTTTTCCACATCCAGATTCCCCTGCAAGGCAATAGAGGTCCTCGGGATAAATATCTAAGTCTACATTGTCAACAGCTTTCAGCCAGACTTCGCCTCCAAGCAGCTGGGAGAAGAACCCAGCACTGACTGGAAACCATTTTCGGAGGCCACGACAGGAAACGATTGGTTCTTTACCTTTGCTCATTATTAACCCTCCATTTTACCAGGCGACCAGCTCTTATCAGTAATCTTCCCAGAGGCAAGATGACAGGCAGCCTTATGACCGGGGCTCACATCTATTAGAGGTGGATCTTCCACTTTGCATATATCTTGTACGAACTTGCAGCGGGGATGGAATCGACAGCCAAGTGGGGGATCTAAGAGATTCGGAGGAGATCCCGGAATCGATGCCAAGGTTTGATCACTTGATCGTTCGATTGAAGGAATTGAAGCAATCAGTCCTTGTGCATAGGGATGCCAAGGATGTTGAAAGATTTCGATTACGGCTCCTGTTTCAACAATCTTCCCAGCATACATGATGATGACGTTGCGGCAAGTTTCAGCAACCACAGAAAGGTCATGGGTGATGAGCATGAGTGTGATACCAAGCTCATCGACAAGCCTTCGAAGCAACTGCATGATTTGAGCCTGGACTGTTACATCTAATGCGGTTGTGGGTTCGTCAGCTATTAGGAATTTTGGATCACATGCTAAAGCCATCACAATCATGGCACGTTGTTTCATACCACCACTGAATTCAAAGGGATAGTGATCAACGCGATCCGGATCCATTCCTACGAGTTTGAAAAGGTCCTTTGTTTTTTCTATCGCTTCATCTTTGGTTAATTCTCTGTTGTGTTTAAGCATAGCTTCAGTTATCTGGTCACTGACTCGAAGAATCGGATTGAGGGCATTCATCGCGCCTTGGAAAACCATTGCAATTTTAGTCCATCTTACATGGCGAATTTCATCATCCGTCATTGCAGCAAGGTCTTCACCATCAAAGTAGATATGTCCGCCCACAATTTCACCGGGTTCCGGTAACATGCGTAAGATAGCAAAGGCAACTGTGCTTTTACCACAACCAGATTCTCCCACAAGTCCAACGGCATCGCCTGCGTTGATATCAAAGCTTACCTCTTCGACGGCTTGACAGTCGCCACGTCGCATACAGTAGTATACTTTTAGATTTTCAATTTTTAGTGACATTGTTTGCCTCTTCCTACAATTTCCTAAGTTTCGGATTGAGTGCCTTGTCTACGGCATACCCTATGAAGACAAAGCCCATCGAAAGTAAAGCGATACACAATCCAGGGGGTATAAAGAACCACCAAGCAGGTGGTGTTTGTTGCATCGCTCCACGGGCGTATGCTGCTTGGAGCATCCGACCCCATGACACTAGATTCTGTGGAGTTAATCCTAAGAAACTTAGTCCAGCTTCAGAAAGAATAGCTCCAGAAACACCAGTGGCAAGCTGCACAAAGACAAGAGTAAGTACATTTGGGAAAACGTGGCGAAAGATAAGGTATACATCTCCAGCCCCGGCAGCTTTTGCAGCCTCCACATAGGCTTTCTCCTTTTCAACTAATACTTGTGATCTAATGACTCTAGCAGGGCCTGGCCATGCAAATAACGCGATGACGAACACTGTTATTCCAAGACTTGGCGACAGCAATGCAGACAATATCATCATGATTGGTAACGTTGGCATGATGATAAAGAAGTCTGTCACTCGCATAGCCGCCTCATCGACGGTTCCACCAAAGTAACCTGCAGCTAGTCCTAGGAGTAGACCAACAGCGACTCCGATGAAGGTAGCTACAATTCCAATATAAAGAGACACCTGAGCACCCCAGAAGAGTTGAGCCATTACATCTTGACCGGCATCTGTGGTTCCCAAGGGTCCCCAGAAGTTACTAAAAGCCCAGATCTCCACATCATCAATCCAGAATTGTACTGTCCCAGTACGTGCCTCATTAGTTTCAATGAATTCTAATCCAATTCTCACTCCGATGGTTTCACCAGGTTGAAAAGCACGATTGGTAACTTGAGAGGTGTACTGTCTTCGATACCTGTACCAGTAGTCAGGATACTCTGGATAAACGCGGAAGGTATAATGGATTGGATTTACAATAGGATCATCTAGAGCAGGATTCAATAACTGAAAATACGGACGAACAGAGTTATCAGTAAGGTTTCCTGTAACTTCCACTTTCACGGTGAATAGAATGTAGGAGAGCGCGGGTGGCCAATACTCCCACTCAAACTCTGTTTCAGCTGTGAGTTCTGATCCTAAGTATGTTTCATTATTTGAGTTATCATTTAATTCTAATACGAGTGATCGGTTGGTACCCGTCTCACTACCAACAAAATCTGAATAGTCCCAAAACCATGACCCTTGGGGGTCAGTATCATTCATTACCCATGTATTGTCATAATCAAAAAACGAGTCACCAACGAAGTTAGCGCCTGGCCCTGGCAAATAATTACCCACGTCCGCTGGAGAAGTCCAAGACATCCATTGTGGAGCCGCATAGTTAGGACCCACCATAACTAGTTGTCCCGGATACAATGGGAATAATATTGGTGCAACCAGTGCCATGATGAAGAACCAAATGACAATAACAAGTCCGAAAATGCCTTGTTTTACTTCACGATAACGATCCCAAACACCTTGAGCTCGTTCTAACATACTTTTCCGGTGCTTATATGTTGTTTCACTCATAGATTAGATCACCCGGAAAGGTTACCCATTCTATTAGGCTTCCAATATATAGAGGAGCATTACTAAGAGGGCGAAACTGCTTAAAAGTTATATTAACTTGACGGTAATGGCAGGAAAGTTATTATTGCCGTCACCGATGGATTTTAGCAGTAAATATTTATCCCTATTCGCCAAAAAAAAATGTGAAAAAATGTGATACGACGTACACGGATAATCATCTTTTTAGCAATAATACTAGGTTCAACAGTTGTTTTAGGCATCTCATCCTTTTACCAGATTGATACTTATCGTGCGATGAGTTTCCCGGTCGAAATAACTGAGATCCGGATTATGCAAAATGAGTCCAGTGGCGAGTATCGTCGCCTTGAGGTAGACATCCGTCTCTACAACCCGTCACTCACCCTACCGCTACACTTCATTTGGACAGATACTCGCATTTACCTTAATGGTGAAACTTTCCGTTATGGATTTGGGCAAAAGGGACGTACTGCAATTATTCTCCCTGGCGAGTTTAACGATCAGGGATGGCATTATTCTTTACAGCCTGAAGATTATCCTATAATTGATTCAGCAGTAGCTAGTGGAAATTGGAATTGGTTACTCTACTTAGAACCTTACGTACAAGCAGGTTTCCTAGGAAGAGAAGAAGTAACCCGGGCTATCTCCTATGAATCAGTTTCAATTGTTCCAATATCGGTAACATAAATTTTTATGTCACAAGTTACGCCGAACTGGATCTGTTCTTGGACCAGGAAGATATTTGTCCGTTAGCCAAAGATACAATAGGGCAATTATTGAGAACGCAATGAAAGTTGCACCAATCCAGAACACAAAAATTCCACCAAATGCAAAGAATGAAATAATCAAGCCCAGTACTATGAGTAGAATGCCAATAACAATAAACCATTTTAGGGTAGACTTGGTAGCTAATAGTGCTCGAAAACCCATCGGACTCGACATTCTAATCACCACACATACCGGTTGTCTAAAAGCGTTCTAAACCATTGAACAGTCACTATTAATACCTCTTTAGATAGTTTTATTAGTATTAGGATTTCAAAGATTCTGGTCGACAATTGATTGATGTGATTATATGGGTTTGCGAAATTATCTTGTCAAACGCATTATTGTAGCAATTGCCCTATTCATAGCTGTACTCGTGTTTAATTTCTTCCTCTTTCGAATTCCTGTATTTGTATTAGGAGTCGATCCCGCAAGCCTTTACATAAATCCAGGTATGGATATTGACGCAATTGAAAACCTTCGGAGACTCTATCACCTCCCACCTGAAAATGCCACCTGGTATGATTGGTTTCTCCACTTTGTTCGATATATGCAAAACATGCTTACAGGACAATTCGGTCAGAGTTTCATGAGCTTTCGACCGGTAGTTATGGACATTATGGAACGATTGCCCAACACACTGCTCTTAATGGGAACCTCCATGGTTTTTGCTGTGTTATTAGGCATTGTTACGGGAATTATCGCAGCCAGCCGACACGGCGGCGTCTTAGACACTGGCCTCATCACCTTCAGCTTAACCATGTATAGCTTACCAGTATTTTGGATGGGGATGGTCTTCCTCCTCATGTTCTCTGTACTCCCCCAAATGTTCTTTGGAATCCAACTTTTCCCCATGGGACACACAATCAGTCCACCTGGAACAGTTCCCAACGATCCGATATCCTATGCCCTCGATGTCGCATGGCACCTCTTTCTACCAACACTTACTTTGACCCTAGGATTCTTTGGCGGATACATGTTGCTTATGCGAAATACACTAGTCGATGTATTGACTGAAGACTACATCCTCACAGCCCGCGCTAAAGGACTTGACGAACGAACTGTAATGTACAAACACGGTGTGCGAAATGCCTTCCTTCCCATCATCTCCTTAATCGCTATCAACTTTGCATTCATTATCTCAGGAGCAGTACTAACCGAAACTGTATTCGTGTGGTATGGAATGGGAAGATTGCTCTATTACTCACTAATAAGCAATGACTGGCCAGTCGCACAAGCGATATTCTTCATGATAGCTCTCGCTGTTATCGTAGCAAATATCTTGGCCGATGTCCTATATGGTGTTCTAGATCCACGAATTAAATATGGTTGAGTTGCCAATACAATTTAGTGCTTCTCGTAAAATTTAATGAGGGAGAAAATTTGCCATTCCCAAAAGAACGACTAATCTTAGCACTTTATAC
>JBHLSA010000134.1:0-5296 GCA_048882025.1 Candidatus Thorarchaeota archaeon
CGATTGTTGTAGATGTGGTTTTGGTTATCCTCTTTGCGCTCACACTAGGACCACTGTGGCTAACACCAAATGCTAACTTACTCATTCCGCTTTGGCAGCTCTATATGTCACCGCTACTAGTCATATCGGTGCTTCTTATGCCTACTTTGTTCTTTTTATGGGTTGGTTGGAAAGAAAAAGTAACCCTCCAAATGTTTCTTTTCGCTGTACGAATCGGACTTGCTTGGGAGTTTATTGCAGCTGGTATCCAAAAACTCATTGACACAACATTTCTTGCTTCACCGGGAATTATCGCAGCTATGGCTGGGGCTCCAAGCCCATGGATTCAAGCGTTCGGTAGTTTCTTAACGGGCAATTATGCCGGTTTCCTTCTATTGATTGCAGTTGGTGAGGTCCTTGTTGGCTTTTCTATGCTACTTGGTGCATTTACCCGTCTGGGATCCTTAGGCGGTATCTTAATGCTGCTGACTTACATGTTCACGCTTGGTTGGCTAGGTTCGTCTACCTTATACATCAACCATCTTGGACCCCTAGCCTTCTTCATCGTCGGGATGTTTCAAGCGGGTCGATATCTTGGACTCGATCAGCTCTGGGGCATGCGTTTCAATGAATCTTCAAGCTCAGTGCTAAGATTTCTGGGCTGGTGGACATAGAACAATCAACGATTAAGAGAGGTGAGAAGGGCTCTTTTTTCACCTCTTTATTCCCTTTTTTATGCTGTTTCCGAACTAGAATGCTACATCTCTCTTCACAACATACAAGGTGAATAGATATGAGCTTGAGCCAAGGGGTGACTTCAAGGAGAGCATCGCTACTGTAGAGTCAAGAAGAAGCCAGCTAGCTGATAATATTACATATAGTAAGGGCCATTTGGCTATGTTTTATCAGTTAAGGATAGAAATGTGATGAAAACACCTTTACAATAATTTTGGCAAAGGGGGGAAGCTAGAGCTGTTCCCCCATTGCCTTATCAATGGATTGCATTTCGCTCATCAAGAATTCATTGCGTTGATGAGCAGTACGACTCCTCTATATTCCTCTTTTCAGAAAATATAAATTATGATTCTTCATCCCGCTATTAGATTATTTTACACATAGAAGGAGCGAAAATTCTTGAGAACGCCAGATATAAAGCGAATCATCCTTTCCGTTTTTCGAGAGAATGAATTCTATGGATATAAAGCCCATCAAAAGCTCAAGTCGATGGGTAATGAGATTGACATAACCCGCTTCTATCGCGTATTAATCGAGATGCAGAAAGAAGATCTTCTGAATAGCCGGTGGGAAAAGGGTGTCAAAGGGCCACGGAGGAGGGTGTATCGATTAGGTAAGGAGGGGAGGAAAGAACTCGACAGAATTCTTATACAGTCAATCAAGACAGTGCACGGATTCTATATGGATTATCTTCGAAAAACATCCCCTGAAGTTCTCAAAATGCCTTTTCAGTTGATGACACGGGGATTGAGAAAAGATGGGAAAATTGTATATGTAACAAGCGAAGACTCGGGGATCAATGAACAAGCCATTAGATTCTTTCATTCAAAAATTCCGGATGGGACAATCTTTTTTGTGAAACCAGCTGAGCTGGCTTTGTCATTTGACTATGAACATATGACGGTGCTAAATGGAACCTTGCAGGATATCCCATTGAAGGACAACTACATTGACCTTTTAGTAGCTCCAAATTTATCAAAGATAAAAACATTAGAAGGCACGCTAAAAGAATGGCACAGGTTACTCTGTCCTGATGGGCGATTAGCCATTATCCTTCCTACCGCTTTGCTTGATCCCAACCCCGATCCCTTACTAATTGGCCAATTTATCGAGAAGTTCGAACACCGCATTCATGATAAGCGAATATCCGTAAAAAGAGAAACGCTTCAACCCCTCCTTGAGCAATTCTTCAACAAAATCGAGGAGAAAAAGATTGTTCACATGACATATTTTCTAGCCATGGACCCCCGTACTTGACGGGACCTTACCAATTGATAGATTTCGATGACATCACACAGAAACAATGACGATGCATTCTGCTTATGCATTTTGAGAAGCAACTAACAGAATTATCCATTAAGAAAATGGAAAGAAAGTATAGGCAAAAAACAGAAAAGTGAGCTGAAAAACCCGATTCTGAATGACAGGTGTGATTAGAAAGAGATCAGAGCAAGCGATTTTTCTAGGCATTATTCGTTATTTCGTTGAACGTCGAGGACGTTTATGCAATTCTAAGCATATATTTGAAAGATGATTTGTTTCACATCGTTCACTTCGTTGATGCCATTGGATTTTTCCTCTGCTCTTATCAGGCATTTGTAAACGTCTAGAAAATTAGTATACTATTTCAGATAGTTTTAGAAGAATTGATTCATGGTTTGTGAATTGAGGAGGTAAATGTGCTAATGATGCCAATTGGACCATTGATGATTGAACACAGGTTGATTGAACGGATGATTGGGTTAATGAGAGAGGAATTAGGGCGGATTCGAGATACTACACGTGTGAATTCACGATTCATTGATACGGCAGTAGATTTTCTGAGGACCTATGCGGACAGGACCCATCATGGGAAGGAGGAGGATATTCTGTTTCGTGAGCTTTCGAAGAAATCGTTGACTGCTAAGCACCAGAAGATTATGGACGAACTGGTCGATGAACATATAATTGCTCGGAAGACGGTGGGCCGTTTAATTGAAGCTAATACTAAATACATGCAAGGTGACAACAAGGCAGTCGATGAGATACTTCGCCTTCTTGAGAAACTCGTCAATTTTTACCCTGAACATATCCGGAAGGAGGATAAGGATTTCTTCATTCCGTGTATGGACTATTTTTCTCAACAGGAACAGCAGGACATGCTAAATGAATTTTGGGAATTCGATCGGAAAATGATTCATGAAAAGTACAAGAAAGTGATTGAAAACCTTACACCAAAATGAAGAGAAAATTATCTTTTTTCGATTTTTCCATCTGCTCATAAGGATGCTTTAAAGGCGGAGGAACGCGCTATTTTAAGCAATATATGTCATTCTCTTGAATTTCGAAGACAAATATACAATTCTTGCATATGTCATGGAGATGATTTGTTTCACGTTGTTGCTGAAAGATATTAAAAATTTTGATCTGGATTTTAAGCTGGCTTTTTCTCAACCATATTTCTTGTGAACTTGAATTGAAGCGGATAATTACAAGTGGAGGCGCTTACTTCCAAAACATTATATATTGGATGTCCAATAATTTTGAAGATGAGTGCCTGTTATTCAAAAGAACACCATAACCTGATCCTAAGTACAGGCATAGCAGTTCATGGTGTCTAGAAAATTAATTGTGTAATTTGGTTTTCGGAGATCTGCAGATGAGAAGGGATAACTACGTTATATTTTCCGAGGCGAAAATTGGACGGATAACATTGCAGAATCGTTTGGTTCGTTCGGCAACCTGGGATCCGTCCATTTTGACGCGGCGTATGATGACAGACGAGGTACTCAATCTCTATCGAAACCTTGCCCTTGGCGGGATTGGATTGATTATCACTGGAGGGGTCCCTGTTTTCAGTGAGCGATCAAGCCATTCTGGCTCAGACAAATGGCTTTCCACGTATGCAGACCATCGAGTCAAAGGGATTGAGAGAATGGTCCAAGTAGTACACGGTGCTAAACCGGAATGTCCCATTATTGCTCAACTTGAAAACGGAAACCTAAATGCTAGACCTTCTGTGATCGACTCACCCTTCTCGCGAAGGAAGGTTAGGCAGCTTACTGTAAAGGAAATTGATGATATCGTTGATTGCTTTGTTAAAGCGATTGTAGATATGGAAAAGGCTGGTTTCGATGGAGTGCAACTTCACGCAGCACACGGCGGATTGTTGAGCCGCTTCCTCTCACCGTATACTAACCGTCGGTATGATTCTTATGGGGGCTCACCATCAAACAGGGCGAGAATTATTCGGGAGATTGTTTCCAAAGCAAGGCAGTCTGTCAGTGATTTTCCTATCTTAATCAAGATGAACTGCACAGACTATCTTATAGGCGGGATAGATATCGATACTTTTTCTGATCTAGCTCAAGAAATCGAGCAGGCAGGTGTTGATGCAATCGAAGTAAGCGGTGGTATGTGGGATTGTCTGGTTAGAAGTGAACAGGAGTTGGGATTTCGTCCTGTACCAACCCCTGAATCTCATACGCGTATCAGAAGTCCCGAGAAACAGAGCTATTTCTTGAAATACGTTGAAAAACTCGATCTGGGTATTCCGGTGATTCTTGTTGGCGGAAACCGGAACATAGAGCGGCTGGAGGGGATTGTCAGCCAAGGTAAGGCGGATTTCATTGCGTTGTCCCGTCCGCTCATTAGTGAGCCGGATTTACCAAATCGCTGGCGGGAAGGTCGCGGCGGTCGTACAACCGAGTGCATCTCGTGTAACTCATGCATTTTTGCCATGCACGTTCATCCCGGTAGGCCTGAACCGGGTCTGGTCACGTGTATGTACAAAATGGACAAGTCCCAGCATCGTCTAGCACAGAAATGGCTTGCTACGTGGGTGAAAAGACACACTTTGCCACAGTGAAGTCATGATTGCACCAGCGTGATTTGACTTTCTTTGGGATTGAGAAGCTGGTTTATTCCGGCATTATGTGCCATTCTCTTTGATGTCGAAGAAGTAATTGCTGTTTCTTGTCGATGACGGGAAAGAGGATTTGTTTCGTGTCATGAATTTTTCCCGCATTCTTTTTAATAAGAATAGTGAACTGCCAATTTTTTAGCCTATGAGAGAAAAATATGCTCTAATTGGAGGGTAGCATTGAATGTGGAAAAAGCCCCCGCGAAAGGTAATTCGTCATCACTCGGCTGTACTCGATGATCTCTTCTTGGATCTGTATTTAGAAATACCGGGCTATCGTCAGGAGAGTGTACAGTTGTTCTTCTGCATGGCTGTGGAGGTTAGTGATGAATCCAAATTTTCCTTCCATGTGTATTACCTCAGTTACCAATATCCCTTTTTTTCACCATAGTAAATTTCTCAATCCCTAGAGGAGTGCCGCTGGAGGAGACTTGAGCTACTCAAACAAAAAAAGAGCGGTAGCGTAAGCGGTTTTACTTAATTTTATGTGCTATTCTCTGGAGCATCGAAGATAAATTTGCCTTATCGAACAGGGTATAATCAATTAATTATTGGCAGGATATTGAGACTCTGTTGATTATTAAATTGGATTCGAATAAAAAAGAAAAATGAAGTAATGCCATGTGGGCATTACTTCAAGGAGCATGCTTGTTAGGTTCGTTTGAATCCGTAAAGTGGTAA
>JBHLSA010000135.1:0-5295 GCA_048882025.1 Candidatus Thorarchaeota archaeon
TTAGAAATCAATCCTGTTCCGTTTCTAATATCAATTGCCCTCTCAGCTAATGTAGGTGGGATCACATCAATGATAGCCAGTGTCCCTGCAATGATTATCGCAGGTACTACACTGTATAGTTTTCACTGGTTTATTATCAATATGATGCCATTAGGACTTGTGCTGATGGTAATTACTTTCTTTGTAGTTAGGTGGATGTTCAAAGAAGATTTGATCACGCCTAGGCGCGCACGAGTTGAGGATCTAATGGAGATTGATCCTTGGGAAATGGTTCCAAATCGAATGGTTTTTTATCGAACGGCTATTCTCCTTGTGGGGATAATTTTAGGGTTTGTGATCCTTGGGGCTGCTGGATTAACATTTCTTGTAGCATTAGGTGGAGCTTTGACTTTTGTTTTATTAAGCGGTGTAAAACCTGGAGATGTATTCAAAGAGATTGAATGGAGTGCCCTCTTCTTTTTCCTCGGATTATTCTTCTTGGTTGGTTTATTGGACGAATTTCACGTATTGGAATTAATCGGTCATGGAATCCAAGCGTTAACAATGGGTAATCCGTTCCTTGCAACAAGCCTGATGATCTGGGTGACAGGAATGACAAGCGGTTTTGTAGATAATATTCCGGTTACCTTAACGTTTATTCCAGTTGTCAAGATTTTAGGTTCTGGACCTATTCCGATGCCAGTCGGAAATCTTTGGGCTGCGTTACTTTCAGGAGCAGTCTTGGGTGGCTGCCTAACACCCATTGCAAGTGCGGCAAATGTTCTAGCAGTCTCAATTGCTGATAAAGAAGAACGTCCTTTGTCAAAAACAAAATTCCTTCGGACCGGTGTTGTCCTAACATTACTCTACCTCTTCAGTAGCATGCTCTATCTTCTTGTTCGCCTCTTTGTTTTTCCAATTACTCCTCCATTAATACCTTGAAGGGATTTTGTTACCCTTGAAAAGCAGTGAAAAGCTTTTGTGCTGAATTCACTAAAAGGATGCAGTAAATTGTCCATCTCATCCGTTAGAAGCTTTCCAATTATCAAGTCTAGGAAGACGAATAATGATATTCCCGGCGGTCGTCATCATCTTACTTTTCATTGCAGTAATTTTGATGATAACCTTTGATATGGTTGATCATACAATTGCTGCATTAATCGGAGCTGCCATTGCAATAATTTTTCTTGTTCAAATCTGGCCTTGGTGGTATCTGGACCAGTATAATAACTATCTGGCGCTAGCAAATGCTGTTGGTCCTGGAAGTCCGGAATATGATGAATTAATCACAATAGCTGAATTCTATTTACACAATCCAATTTTCAGTGCTGAGGTTTTTGGGCATTTTTTCAGTGAATGGGTCGATCTAGGCACAATTGTTGTTATTCTCTCCTTAATGGTAATCACCGAAATCGCAAAGGACTCAGGACTTTTTCAATTTATAGCAGTCAAAGCCCTCTCCCTCAGTAAAGGGAGTCCTAAACGGCTATTGATGATTTTTTGTGCGCTCACTTTCCTAATGTCAAGTGTTCTTGCTACTACGGTTCTGATAATCGGTCCCTTGACCATCCTTGCTTGTGATGCTTTAGAACAGAACCCGACTCCTTATCTCATTGCAAACGCAATGTGCGGGAATGTCGGTGGTATAACAACCATAATCGCTAGCGTTCCCTGTATGCTGGTGGCTGGAGCTACCCTCTATGATTTTGCTTGGTTTGCGATGAATCTGCTGCCTCTTGGACTAATGCTTCTAGGCATCACAATATTTATCTCTCTACGTCTATTTCGTAAAGACTTCACCAAACCACGACCCAGCCGGGTTAGTGACCTTATGGCTCTTGACGCTTGGAGTATGGTTGAGGATCGCAATGTCTTCTACCGAACAGCAATTCTCTTTGTTGCAATGATCGTTGGTTTCGTCATCTTCGGGGCATCCGGTTTCACATGGGTTGTTGCCTTTGTGAGCGCGATGCTTTTCATCCTTCTTAGCGGATTACCTCCCGACCGAATATTTCGTGAAGTTGAGTGGACTGCCCTATTCTTTTTCATCGGTCTGTTTCTCATTGTTGGTTGTATGGAAGAATTCTGGGTTCTTACAACAATTGGTATTGGTGTCTCTCTAGTTACAGGAGGAGATCCCGCCCTCTCTATGATCACTATGTTATGGATAACAGGATTTACTAGTGGGGCAATTGACAATATACCCGTAACTGCAACTTTAATCCCTGTTGCTAGGGACCTATCTGCTATTGCAGGAGCTGGCGCCGCAGGTTCCATCTGGGGCTCATTAGTTATTGGGGCAGTTTTAGGTGGTGCACTTACTCCGATTGCTAGTGTTGCGAATGTTATGACGATGACAGTAGCCGAAAAAGAAAAACGTCCCATTAATTACGGTAAGTTCCTTAGGACGGGGGCTATCATGTTTATAACCTATCTTGTTATAGGAACATTTTATTTGCTCTTTCGCCTCTTTTTCCTTCCAATTCCGCCACCACTAACCTTTCCATTCTAATCTTGGGGGCTAATGGAAAAAGAACCATAGAATTCCTCCGGCACCACCAAAAACGAGAAAGATTACTGGGAGCGCAATTGCTTGAGCAATGGCGATAAAGGACAGAATGAGGAGGAAAGGACGAGATCCCAGTATTGAAGTGATGAGGTCCAAGAGGTTCTCGGCCCATTTGAATAGTGTAAAGACCACAACTCCTGTAATAATAAAGATCCCGATAAGGATGTATTTGAGTGGGATTTGTTCAGTGAAAATTGCAGGGATTAATGGGGCAAAAGCGATAACTGCAATTACGGCAATTATACCTGCAACTAAACCAATTAGTGCAGCCCATGGAAGTTTATTAATTGGCGTTAGAAAGAGGGCTATTCCCATCCAAGCAAGAAGGAATAGGGTTAAAATGTCTCCATAAGGCGTAAGTCCGGGCGTCAAGAGTATCGAGGCTAGTGATGCGAAACACAAAATTCCCATTGGGATACCAAATAACCCAAGAAGGCGTACTAATCCTCGTCGCCAATCAATTGCAGGCTCTGCTTCCGCTTTTCCTTCTTCTTTTTCGTTTGTGCTAGGACGATACGTGTTACCCATGAGGCTATCAAGGAACCATGCAAATGCAGCCATGGCTCCAAGACCCAGGAACAGGGGTGCCAAATTTGCCAGAATGAGAGTATAAGACATTTCGATGTATCCTCCACTTTAAAAAGAGTTAATGAATTGAGCCTAAAAAGCATTTGTAGTTCGGCAAAGATTTATTGGATTTATCCAGTTTTTTGATATAGGCAATGAAAATTTTATTTCTGTTATTCTACTAATGTTGGAACAATTTTCATATCAGAAACATCGACTAATCCCTTGTCAGTGATTTTCAGATCTGGTATCACTGGTAGCGCCATGAAACTCATCGTTAAATAAGGATGTTCAAATTGGCAACCTAAACTGCGCGCTGCCTCTCGTACCTCTTGTAATTTCTGTGCTACCCTGTCAACTGGTTCATCTGTAATGAGCCCAGCTATAGGGAGTGGAAGGGCTGCAAGGATCTTTCGACCATTGACTGCAACAATTCCACCCATACTTTGAGAGACTGTGCTTATGGCCATCAATGCGTCTTCTGGTGAAGTCGCCACTGAGATTAGGTTGTGACTATCATGTGCTATACTACTAGCAATTGCGCCTTCTTTTAAGCCAAAACCACGAACAAAACCTACTCCAATATTTCCGCCTTTCATGTATCGTTCTGTAACAGCAATCGTTAGAATGTCTCTGTCAATATCTGGATGAATATACCCATCAATAGCTTTGAGTGTTTCAATTGATGAATCTGTTATGAGGCTTCCTTCCTTAGCTAAGATAACACGAACTCGACGTTCTCCATCGTTTGCTGGAATCATATAATTTAGCACTGTCGGAATTCCACCAAACCGAATAGTTGATCTGAGATCTGGCGGATACTCGTAGCGCTTCAGCTTGGCTGTTAAGCGGCCAGCTTTCGCAACCAGGCGTCCACGTAGAATAACCAAATCAACATTAATCTTTTTCAAATCATCTATTAGTACGATATCTCCCATGGTTCCAGGGGCAAGATGTCCAACTCTGGGTAGATTGAAAAATCGTGCTGGATTTGAGGTAACTAATTGAATGGCTACAAGAGGATCAATTCCCGCTTCGATAGCCCGACGAACACTACGGTCTAAATGCCCCACATCAGCTAATTCAACAGGGGATAAATCGTCAGAACAAATGGTGCAGTTCCGAAGGTCACGACTTTCATTATATAGTGGCAGGAGGATGCCCAACATATTTTGAACAATTGAGCCCTCTCGGGCCATAACAGTCATACCCATTCTGAGTCTTTCTACAGCTTCTTCTGCGGTTTCACATTCGTGGTCTGACATAATGCCTGCGGCGATGTAAGCATTCAACTCTTTACCAATTAATCCCGGCGCATGGCCTTCCACCACTTTACCCTGACTTCGCGCGAATTGAATTTTCAAATGTATGTCTTCGTCATTGTTTAACACCGCAGGGACATTCATCACTTCGCCAAGCCCAATTACCATAGGATCTTGAAGAAGTCGGTCAATGGTAAAGGCATCTAAACGGGCTCCTGTAGTTTCAAATTCTGCTGAAGCTGCGGGTACACAGCTCGGAACTTCCATCAGAATATGTAAGGGTAAATCACGGGCTTCTTCCATGAAAATTTCTAATCCTCTTATACCAGTTACGTTAGCAATTTCATGAGGGTCAATGATTGCTGTTCCTGTTCCATGTGGAATGACCGCTCGGGCAAATTCTGTAAGTGTTAGCATTGTGCTTTCTACATGAATGTGGGATTCAATGAAGGCTGGAGCTGCATAGCGACCTCGACCTTTGATGACCCTAGTTTTACTTCCAATGAGATCCGACACATCACCAATTCGACAAATTGTTCCTTCTTTGATAGCAATACCTCCCTCAAGAATTTCCCGGGAAATAACATCAATGGGTTGCACGTCAGTGATAACCAGATCAGCTTTAATACGACCCATACTTGCATCAATTAGTGTCCGCTGGCTCATTCATTCACGCTCCTATGTGGAAGGTATACACTACCCGAACATGTTGGTTTTGATTACCGCTCATCCTACACATTAAAGTCTAGCGTTGCTGCTATTCAATATTAAAATACCACTCTAAGGGGGGTAGCAGCTCAAGGGCATCTTCTCCCTGAACGATTGTGGTTGCGGCCTGCGCTACCTCTTCGTTGGTCGGGTTGAACGCAATAGAAAATCCAGCAACTTTGAACATTGGAATATCATTTCGTGAATCAC
>JBHLSA010000136.1:0-5281 GCA_048882025.1 Candidatus Thorarchaeota archaeon
CCAGATTCTGCCAATATATTGCACTCCTGACGTGATAAGTGATGACAAAACCAACGGTAGCAATCATCGGTGGCTCGGGACGGGAAGGCCGGGCTCTAGCATTACGATCAGCGTTTTCAGGGTATCCCACACTGGTGGGGTCCCGTGATGTTTCAAAGGCAAAGAAGACGGCAACCCAGTTGGAAAACACACTTGAAACAGAAACACAAAACTCTATCATTCAAGGACGTTCCAATACCGCCGCTGCAAAAAACGCAGATATTGTTTTCTTTACAGTACCGTATAATGCTTTGAAAGAAATCCTTGATTTAGTGGGTGATAATCTTCAAGACAAGCTGCTCATTGACGTTATTGTTCCATACAAGTTACATTCACCAATATTATTGAACAATGCAGTATTAGACGAGTACCGCGAGCACTTTGGAGTAGGTAAAACGCCCTCAGTCACCGAGGAGGCATTTCTATATTTAGAACATAAATTCAATTTCAAACCTCGAGTTGTAGCCGCTTTGAAGACCATCTCTTTCAAGATGGTAAAGGATCTTAAAACCCCCTTTAACACACCCATTCTTATGTGGGGATTTGATTCTGCAGACCTCCAACGTCTTAAAGATTTAACGCAGTCGCTGTTTCCTCTAGCGCAACCGTATGAGGTTCCACAAATGTATTGGAGATCTGTTGAAGGAGCTTGTGAATACATGAGGTACATGAACCTCGTGGGCACTCGAGTCGCAGCACTAAACTTTTCATACGGATAGAAACAGCAGCACACCTGATTTCCACAACTAACTTCGTGAAATCACTAATGTCTGAGCTAAGTAATACCATTCAGCAACTTGATCCCTTCCGAGTGATCGCGCCCTCCTACCTTCGCCCATTGGGTTCAACGAGGGGAGTGTACCCTATAGTATTTGTAGTGGCTTCGATTGTATCTAACAGCTATTCATTTCATTGAGCAGGCAGACTATGGAGAAACAAAGCACTGAGAAAGCATTGGACGAGCTGGAGCACAGTATCTACACGGCTTTGACAACCTATTCGAATGTCCACCGTGGCACAGGCCATTTCTCTATGGTCACAACCGCCTTATACGAGCACGCACGAGAAATTGTATTAGAATTCTTGAACCTAGACAAAGACCGCTACCAAGTAATCTTTTGTAACCCGAGAAAAGCCAAATTCCTGAAGGCCCATTTCAAGGACCAAAAACTACACATTATATCAAGCGACGAGGTTGGTCTCCCACTGGGGATGCGAGCTGTAGCAATTTTAAGCAAGGCTTTACCGAAGGCCGCGATATTTGACACGGGAGGGGGAGCCGTCAAGATGGTCTATCCTCGTGCAGTAGTTTGGGCAGATGCACCTAACCGATTTGAAGCAGGAACACCCAACGTTATCAACGCCATCGCCTTGGCAAAGGCTCTACAACTAATCAAGAAGTATGGAAGCGATGTGTTCAAAGACCGCCCACCAAACCTGCTACGACCCACAGAGATCCTAAATCGTGATGAGTTTACGGAACATGAAGGGAAGGAATTACTGGATAGGCTTCGTCAAACATTGGTGGGCCGCGATATTCGTGTGCCAACTTTAAACGGACCTAAACCCTACATCAACCTGGATAATGGAGCCAGTACGCCCACTTTTATGCCAATATGGGAAGCAGCACGTCAAGTCTTGAGAGCAGCCAATTTCGACCATAATGAGATAATCTATGAAGCCAAAAAAATTTGTTCAGAATTTTTAGAAGCCCCCTTGGAAAAATATGATGTAATCTTTGTCTCGAACACTACTGAAGCCATCAATCTCGTTGCTCAAAATCTTAGGCTTGAATCAAATAATGGCGTGGAACCGGTTGTAGTAACCACCCTATTAGAACACAATTCCAATGAACTGCCATGGCGTTACTTCGCCAATGCTTCGGTCATCCAAATACCTGTAGATGTAGAAGGATTTCTAGACCTAAATAAACTAAAACGCCTATTGTGTGAATACAACGAGCAACACCGCTATGCCAATAAACGAATACAAATCGTGGCAATGTGTGGCGCCTCAAATGTTTTAGGTGCAGTGAATGATCTGGAACGAATTAGCCAAATTGTGCATCAATATGGAGCACATCTATTGGTGGATGGCGCACAATTAGTGGCACACCACCGTACCTCACTCACAGAGATCGACATTGATTATTTTGCGTTCTCAGGACACAAAACTTATGCGCCCTTTGGGAGCGGCGCACTGATCGTCAAAAAGGGCCTTCTAGGTTTCAGCCCCACTGAATTGGCTTCAATCACAGCATCAGGGGAGGAAAATATTGTCGGGATAGCTGCTATGAGAAAGAGCCTCCTTCTTTTACGACGGATTGGCATCGATGTGATTGCAGAGCATGAACGAATAATCACAAAACGTGCATTACAGGAACTTGTGAAAATTCCAAATATTGAAGTGTTTGGCGTAAAGGATCCCAAATCTGCACGGTTCATGAACCATATCGGAATACTCGTGATTCGGTCGAAGGTTGTGCCGCACAATTTAGTAGCGAAGGAATTAGCAGAATACAGCGGTATTGGTGTTCGTAATGGCTGTTTTTGTGCGCATTTGCTAGTCAGTCGTCTTCTCCGAATTCAATCTTTTCGAGTGGCTGGAAGCAAGGTTCTCTTTCGATTGATTCCAAACCTGACGAGGCTCCTTCTTCCAGGCCTTATCCGATTAAGCTTTGGCCTTGAAAATGATGTAAAAGATGTAGGCCATTTAGTTCGTTGTCTTGATCGAATTAACAAGACCCCCAGATTTTTTATCAATAGGCTAATTGCCATGTTAGCTAATGGAAGCCCATTCGTACCTTATACTGAGACAGAGGAACAAATGCATATTTTCACTAAAGCTATCCTTCAACAGGTGTACGTCCGAGACCACTAAGCGAGATAATCTGTTATGACTGACGAGAACTTTTTTGTCTTTGAATTTTGTAGAAATCTATAAGAATCTCTAACTTCGGTGGAATGGATTTAGAAAAGATTAGAAATGAGATGAACAAGGTGACCAATGAACCGGAAGTGGAACATAAACAAAAAAAGTTGTCACGGTGGAAGATTCTGCTTGTGGTGTTGTTATTTGTCATTCTCATTCCGTCTTTGGCGTTTTTTGTGGGAAGGTGGATAGATACAGTCTTTGGACTTCCGACGTTTCCGCCATTTCCATTCAACCTCATTGTTGGAGCAGTAGTAATTCCAAGCGGGGTGGTACTGGCTTGGGCGGCGATTTTTCAGTTGTATCGAGCCGGACTGGGATTGCCATGGGGGGATGTGGATGCCCCTGCCCAATCGACCCAACTAGTCACCACCGGTGTGTATGCCTATACCCGAAACCCAATGGTTCTCGGATTTTTGATCATGCTCAGTGGAATAGGATGGGTAGCCCAATCAATTATTGCCATTATTCTTAATCCAGCGGTGGCATTCATTCTCCTATGGATATGGTTAAAACAACGGGAAGAACCACGATTGGAGCAAAGGTTTGGAGACGCGTATCGAGCCTATAAGAAGACGACGCCATTGATTATTCCACGACTATGGCGACGCGCAAAGAAAGGCGAGTGAATACCCTATGGATCCGTTCACCCATTTGTTCTTAGGAAGCACCCTGGTCTGGCTCATTTTTGGCGCCATTGGTATGCAGAAAGAGTTTCTGCCAAATTGGGGAAGAAAAGCGAGTTATTTGATTATCATGCTGGGTGCGATCGTTGTAGACTTGGATGTGTTGGTGCCAGGTACCCATCGGCTTATTACTCATTCCCTAATCTTTCCTTTGATTGCACTCGTGATTGGAGTAGCGTTTTGGACCACCGCGCAGCCGCGTATCCTCGCATTGATTAGTTGGGGCGTGAGTATACAATTAGCCCTGCACATCCTCTTGGATTTAGGAGGTGTTGCGCCCATGGGATTATTTTGGCCGATATCACCCCTCGTTTATGCCATGGGTATAACCTTCGTGAACACTGGCGGAGGATTTCCACTACTGGTTCCATGGATGTTAGTTTTCACCCCTTCCGAGTGGCTGACGTGGGGGCAAGCCATGTTTCTCGAACCGCAGGGAACCATTCAAATTGGTGTCCTAATACTTGCATTTGTCATATTTCTTCTCACCGTAGGTCGTGATCTTTGGCCTTGGTGGAAAAGCACCTCACGTCCTAAAGTTCCCACAATCGCTGAATAATACAATATAAAGAAATTCGATTGGGGAACATTATCTGTTTTGTCGAATGGAGATGAATTATCCTAATTCTGCTCAGAATCCTCCCGAGCGCCTATAATGTATTCAAATATTTTGCAACAAGAATTTTGTCTGCTTTAGGTTTTCAAGTTCTTCAGGTTCTATGCTGTTAGAAATGTACAAGTAGTCTTCAGGATTATTAATGCCTTGAATAATTGTTGCAGGAGGTTGCCTTTGTATGGTGCTCAAAACGGGTGAAGAATATCAGACAAGCTTACAGCAGCGTAATCCTTTGAAGGTATATTTCCAGGGAGAATTAGTAAAGGATCCATTAGCCCATCCAATTATACGGGCGTCTATCAATTCTGTAGCCCTGACTTATGATTTAGCACATGATTCACAGTTTCGTGAAATAATGACTACAAAGTCGTCATTGACTGGAGAGATGATTAATCGGTTTTCGCATTTGCATCAAAGCACCCAGGACTTAATGACAAAGGTGGAAATGTTGCGGGTGCTGGGGCAGCGGTGTGGGACCTGTTTCCAGCGGTGTGTCGGACTAGATGCTTTGAATGCTGTGTATTTAACAACATATGACGTTGATCAGCACCATCAGACGGATTATCATCAACGTTTCACTGAATATGTGAAACAGGTTCAAGCCCAAGATTGGGTGATCGATGGATGTATGACGGATCCGAAAGGGGACCGAAGTAAACGTCCATCCCAACAGAAGCATCCGGATGTGTATGTGCACGTTACCAAACAACGTGAAGATGGTGTGATTATCCGGGGAGCTAAAGCCCATCAAACTGGTGCAGTCAACTCGCATGAGCATCTAATTATGCCAACGCTAGCAATGCGGAATGAAGAAGCGGAATTTACGATTTGCTGTGCTGTGCCCGCTGATGCACCTGGCATCACCTACTTCTATGGCCGTCAATCCAGTGATTTACGCCGCATGGATCAAAGTACTAGTGGTTATATTGACTGTGGGAACCCCGAATTCGCTCAGTTGGGACAAAGACATCTTCAAAAATTACAAGACATTCTTGTCCGCCGAATTCGG
>JBHLSA010000137.1:0-5279 GCA_048882025.1 Candidatus Thorarchaeota archaeon
CAACTCCTTCCTTCTGTTGAAGCTCTACGATACGGGCTCCTTCAAAATCAGTTATCTAATCTTTCGTTCACATTCAAAACAACCGGTCCCCGTGTTGCTATTGTTGGAGGTATGATTGATCCTGTTGGAATTGCAGTGCTTTTTGAAAACGCAAAAATGAATACAGAAATTGAAAACGCTGAAATTGTCTTCGATTGTCTCTCCTTTACCTTTCGAACAGTCTTTACGTCTCCTCCTAGCCTCCAAGGAGATCCATATTTCCAACTAGCAAATAGCTTGCTCGCCGCTCCAAAAGAACCCACCCAAGAAGGTTTGCCAGATAGGCTTCAATACCTTGAAGCGGTGTTAAAGAATTTTCAAATAGACGGCTTAATTATCTGTAAACAATCCTTTTGTGATCCTGATCAATTCGAAATTCCCGATACATTAAAACTTGCAGAGGCACTGAAGATACGAACTGTTCGTTTGCCTCTAGATCCTGAACTTTCAGACCGCGTACGTATTGAAGGTCGTCTCCAAAGTTTTCTTGAAACCCTAAGTATAAAACACTAAAAATAAGATGAAATAAAAATGAATCCCGAATCTCCCACTAAAGCGTCGCAAGAAAAAGCTTATCGTAAACTCAACACAAGTAAACTCCTCCGTGAAACGATGACGCTTCACATTTTGGGAACTAAGACCGCCTCTCAGGAAGGACGCTTAGTGTGGGTAACGTCAGGATTCCCTGTGGAAATCCCTGTTGCCTTCAACACTGTTGCAGCATATCCGGAACAATATGGCGCTATCGTAGGGTCTGAAAAGTGTGGTCCACTACTTTGCAGTTTCGCTGAAGAACTTGGGTTCTCACAAGAACTTTGTTCATACGCTCGATCTAGTATTGGCTCCGTGAAGAAACCTGAACAAAGTCCGCTTTCCGGATTGCCCCCACCTCAGGCTCTTTTAGCATGCAATAATATTTGTGGCACGGTTCTGCCATGGTATGAAGCTGTATCTCAAATGACAGGAGCCCCTGTCTATCTCGTTGACATTCCTCCATTAGAGGGTGAACAACCCCCTCATCATCTCAATTATGTAAAAGCCAATTTAGAAGGATTAATCGACTTTATGAGTCAGACTTTCAATCAACCCTATGACGAAAAGAGACTTCTGGAGGTCGCTGAAAGCTCTAATGTTGCTGTTAACTTATGGACTAAAGCGCTTGAAGCCTGCAAGAATAAACCCTCTCCCCTTAACTGTGCTGACCGTTTTTTATCAATGGCTCCAATCGTTGCCCTTCGTGGAACACCTCAAGCGATAAATTTCTACAAAGCCTTTCAAGCGGAAGTCGAAGATCGCGTTAAACAAGGAATCGGAGCCATTCGCGAAGAACGTATCCGATTACTTTGGGATAATATCCCTCCTTGGTTCACAATATACAATTTCTTTAACACACTTGCGAAGAAGGGCGTCGTCTTTCCTGCTGATTCTTACACTCATGCTTGGTCGGCCACTATTCCTCGAGGGGAAGCTTTAGAAAGTATCGCAAAAGTCTATTCGAATGTTTACCTTAATAGGGGGCTTTCAGCAAAAATTGAAAAAATGTGTAACTTAATCAAAGAGTACGACTTGGATGGCTTCGTTCTCTTTTCTGTTCGATCCTGTAAACGATATTCTTTGGGTCAAATGATAACGAAAGAAGAAATTACGAGGCAAACTGGCGTTCCTGGTGTACTCATCGAAGGTGATATGGTCGATAGCCAACAATATAATGAAGCCCAAGCTGAAACACGCATTGACGCACTCCTCGAAATGATAGTATGAGGCGCAAATATCTTGGAAACACAACCGCGCTATGGTATCGGAATTGACGTGGGCTCAACAACAACCAAAGCGGTTCTAATCAATTCATCTGGCACTGTTACAGCACGATATCTCCTTGCCACAGGACCCTCTGCGCAAAATTCAGTTCAACGTTGTTTTGAAGCGCTAAGTGCATTATCCAAACAAGATCTGACATCAGTCCCAGTCATAAGTACAGGATATGGTCGCCGACAAGCAATTAGAGCGTCAAAATCAGTCACTGAAATTACTTGTCATAGTATTGGTATTCATAGTTTAAACTCAAAAATTCAAACGCTTATCGACGTTGGTGGTCAGGATTCTAAAGTAATTCGGGTGGGCTCAGATGGGCGTCCCACTGATTTCGAATTGAATGATAAATGCAGTGCAGGAACAGGACGCTTCTTGGAAGTCATGGCTCGAGTCCTTGATATCTCTATTGAAGAGTTAGGAACTTTATCATTAAAATCAGACTCTCCTGCAACTATTAGTAGCACTTGCACCGTCTTTGCTGAAAGCGAAGTGATTGGAAGAATTAGCGCTGGAGTAAATCCAGCAGATATTGCTGCCGGAATTCACAAATCAATAGCTGCGAAAATTGCGGCTCTCTCACAACGCGTGGGGGTTCAAAACCCGGTGGCTGTAACTGGGGGCGTTGCCCTTAATCCCGGGTTTCGATTCTATCTCGCCCAACAATTAAACACGAAACTCTGGATACCCAAAAATCCTCAATACTCAGGTGCATTAGGCGCAGCAATTTTAGCAGTGAAGTCCGTGAATGAGTAAGAGTTTTTGGGTTAACTCTCCCACCAACACATAAGACAAATAATGTGATTTGCCATGTCCATCATTTCATACCAGGGCAAATACCCTGATATTGCTCCTGATGCTTACATTTCACCTCGCGCCTCTGTTATAGGTTCTGCAACCATCGGCGCTCGAAGTAGTGTCTGGGAACATGCTGTTATTCGTGCCGATTACAATACTATCACTATTGGAAACGATTCTAGCATCCAAGACAATTGCACCGTACATTGTGATCTAAGGTTTCCAACAATAATTGGCAACCGTGTTACTCTTGGTCACAACTCTGTTGCACATGGATGTACTATAGAAGACAATGTCTTGGTTGGAATCGGTGCAATAATACTTAATAACACAGAAATTGGGCACCACTCGATTGTTGGCGCTGGAAGCATTATTACGCCAGGTAAAAAAATTCCTCCTCAAAGCCTTGTTATAGGAGTTCCTGGAAAAGTCGTAAGATCGTTAACCTCCAGTGACCTTTCTGAATTGGATTCAAACTGGAAAGTGTATGTTGAACTGAGCCGACGATATCTAAGCGAATTGCCTTCAGATAAAACCAAATTATGATTTTTTTTATCTTAATGTCAAAAAGCGAATATATTTAATAGTGATAAGATATTTTGCCACCATTAGATAGCACTCTAACAAGAAAGTTGGATGCTTACTAACACCTCGCGTAAAACCGTTGCTTGGTGGCAAATGTGAAAACAACAATCTCTCTGATTAAAGCAGATATTGGAAGCATTGGCGGACATGTACGAACCTGTGATGAAACTACTGATGTTGTCTGCCAACGAATTGAAGAAGCTCTTCAATCAGGTCTCATCATCGACTACAAAATTTGGAATGCCGGTGATGACACTGAAATTCTCATGACTCACACACGAGGAGTTGATGATGAGCAAATTCATAAGGTCGCTTTTGAAGCTCTTATGGAGGGTGCCAAAAACGCCAAAGAACGCGGTTTATACGGCGCTGGGCAGGACATCCTGAAGGAAGCCTTCAGTGGGAATGTCCGTGGGATGGGGCCAGGTGCAGCTGAAATGGAATTCGAAGAACGACCAGCTGATCCTTTCGTCGTCTTTGCTGCCGATAAAACAGCACCTGGTGCCTTCAACTATCCAATTTTCCGAGTCTTTGCCGATCCCTTCAATACCGCTGGGTTAATCATTGACCCCAAATTGCACGACGGTTTTCTGTTCGAAGTCTATGATATAAAGAACGATAAAAAAATCACAATCGATACGCCTTCGGAATTGTATGACCTTTTAGCTCTAATCGGGGCTACTGAAGACTATGTCATCAAACGAGTTTTCTCCAAAGATAAATCACGTGGTATTGCTGCCGTCATATCCACTGAGAAGCTCTATGCTGTTGCTGGAAAATATATTGGTAAAGATGACCCTGTAGCAATTGTTCGTGCTCAAAGTGGATTCCCTGCAACCGGTGAAGTTCTCGAAGGATTTGCCCTTGGACATCTAGTGACAGGGTGGATGCGAGGAAGCCACAATGGCCCTCTCATGCCTGTGCCTCTCCATTACTCACAATGTACACGATTCGACGGACCTCCCCGTGTAACAGGCCTCGCATTTAGCATGAAAAATGGTAAACTCACTGAACCCCTTGATGTCTTCGATGATCCTGCCTGGGATTTGACTCGGGATCAATGTATGTACGTTGCCGATTACCTTAGGCGCCATGGTCCATTTGAACCGCATCGACTTCCTCCCTCATCAATGGAGTACACAACACTCCCCAATGTTCTCAATAAGCTGAAAGAACGTTTTAAACCTGGGAAATAGTTCCCAAAGCATTGAAACCCTTTCATGGATTCTAACTCTTCACAAGGCTATTATGGAAACTCTTTAGCCAATCCCCTTCCAATTGTCTAGAGCAGGAATCTTAAGGAAATTCACACTTGGTAGTTCCACCTTCTTCTGGTTAAATAGTAATGAAATTTTGTCTTTGTTCTTAAGACCCTGACACCCAACAGATGTAACTGCACGTGGTAAGGCTCTAAATAATTTCTAAGTCGCAATCAAAATTGATTCTGTTCAAATTAAGTGGAATTTGAGAGAATTGGTGGATGGCGGGCCCGCAGGGATTTGAACCCCGGATCTACAGGTCCGAAGCCTGTCGCCGTATCCACTTGGCCACGGGCCCATTGCAATAATGGTACTCGAGTTAGGAAATACCATATTTTAACCGTTTCGCACCTCTTTTTCATTTCACTAGCCTCTTAATAAGAAGACGAAAGAGAAAAAAGGTTAGCTCGTTGTACTCTGAACAGGATTCGAATAACGGTGAATCGTACAAATCCATGGAACCAATTCAAAGAACAAGTCATTGAAGCTCTTCGTCTTTCGAGTGGCCAAGATCTCAGTCGCTATCTTGAGATTCCCACCGATCCCCAATATGGAGACTTAGCTTGTACTGCTGCGTTCCATTTAGCTCAAGAACTTAAAAAGAATCCTTTGGATATCGCAAAGGAATTTGCCATTTTTGATCCCATACGGTTTCCTCTTATTGAACAAGTAGTAGCACAAGGACCATATGTGAATTTTTATATCAATATCATTCCCTACCGTCGGCTAATTGTGGATGCGATTCAAAAAACTGGAGAAGTTTATGGATCCTCAACTGAGTTTTCCGAT
>JBHLSA010000138.1:0-5275 GCA_048882025.1 Candidatus Thorarchaeota archaeon
GCGTCTGGTTGCTTGCTTCCTGGACCTGGTTCCTCATTTTTCTCTCATTCTTTTTAATTACAGCGCTTTTTACACATTATAAGTACCAACGAAAACGTGCACTTGGAGCTGCACAAGACAAGAAGGGAGCGCGGGCTTGGTCCAATGTCTTGGCTAATGGAATTCTTCCTTTTCTGTTCGTCATATTCGGATTTATACTCATCTCTTTAGGAAGAGGCTGGGACGCTTATGGGCAAACTGAAGTTGGGTTCTGGCCCTTTGTCATTCCTTTCCCAGTCATCGGTGTTACCTTTGCCGCCTTTCTTGGTGCTTTAGCAACTCATACCGCGGATACTCTTGCTACTGAAATAGGATTACTCAACCCAACTCCTCCTCGACTAATAACTAAACCTTGGAAACGCGTCCCTGCAGGAACCTCTGGTGGTGTTTCACTATTAGGTGAACTTGCCACTCTTTTTGGTTGTCTACTAATAGGCGGTACTGCTGCCCTGCTTGGAGCTTCATTTTGGATTAACCTTCTAGGCACTTCTCTGATGCCTGAGTTATTCAACTTTGCACCAATAACAATGGTAGCTGTAGCACTTACTGGTGGTTTGGTTGGATGTACAATTGATAGCTTGTTTGGAGCAACAATTCAAGGCATGTGGCGGTGCACTATTTGCGGAAAGAAAACAGAGAAAAAAATGCATTGCTCTGAATCAGCCGAATATCTTCGTGGAAACCGTTTCTTTGATAATAACATGGTTAACCTTATCTCAGGTCTTCTTGGCGCTATAGCCGCCATGCTTTTGTATTTTGCTCTTTTAAGCATCGGCTTTGCTTAGATTGATTTTAATTCTTCAAAATGGGATGCAGCATAAACGCCTTTAATATTGATAACTCACTCCTATAATGGAGAAATCGTACTGCAATTATTAATCTGGATTGAATGCCGATGGCGCATCCCGACTATGATGTCATCATCGTTGGTGCAGGACCTGCAGGAGCCACAGCAGCCAAATGTCTCCTAGATCTCCGTCCAGATACCCAAGTGCTATTATTAGATAAAGCGAAACAATTCCCGCGAAAGAAACCCTGTGGGGGATACTTAGGCGCAGAGGTATTGGAGCTCTTTCCGTATTTGAAAGGTAAGGAAGGATATTTTGTTGAAAGCGAAAGTCGTCAGGGAATTCTCCACTCGCCAGATCTTCGATACAGAGTTAGTGGACGAACTAGGATGTTAGGCGTCCTTCGTGAAACCTTTGATGCGTATCTTGTAGGGTTGGCAAAGCAAGTTGGAGCACAATTTGGAATGAGTAGTCGTGTCATTGATGTGAAACATGAATTCGATTATATGTCCTTATCACTTAGTGACGGACGGCATCTAACCACTAGACTAGTAATTGGTGCTGATGGAGCCTCGAGCGTTGTTGCAAGGCGAAGCAAATTGCATCCAGGTTGGCTACCTCATGAAATCTGTAGAACCATGGTCAAGGAATTCCCTGTGAATTCAGAGTATATTGTCGATAAATATGGTCCTGACAGACCTGTACATCTGTTCCTAAAGTTTAACCAAATTCCAGGTTATGCATGGGTTTTCCCCAAAGCTCACCACATCAATGTAGGCTTAGGCTGTTTTGCCAATTATCCTATCCGTTTAGTTGATTATTTTAGAGTATTATTACGAATTTTAAAGGCTCGTGAAATGCTCCCCAAATCAGCAAACATAAGGGGAGTAGAAGCGGGAATATGCCCAACTATGGGCCCTATTCTGAAGACGCAAATAGATCGGCTTCTTTTAATTGGTGATGCAGCTGGGTTTGTTTCGCCTTCAACTGGCGCAGGAATTGTACCTGGAATGCAAAGTGGCCAACTAGCAGCTCAAACATTCGCTGAAGCTTTGGATTGTGGCCGATTTGATAGTAACTTTCTTCAGAGGTACCAAATTCGTTGGGAACAAGTAATTGGGCGGTTTACAACTGAGAAGTTGATTCAGAAAGCATTTCTCACTCGATTTTGCAATCTTTTCATTCGAATTGGAGAACAGGACTCAGGGATACGTGAATTTGTATCCAAAGCTCAATCGAAAGATCCTATGGGTATATATGGGCGTGGGATGAGTGTTTTTGAGCTCTTACTTAGGGTTATATGGGCATTAATCAAGGCGCCCTTTGGGCATTTATAAGAGTGAATTAGGTTCACTAAGTTGCAACAACTTGGAGTTTAAGTCCAGGTCGACGAGATCTTTCATGTTGATCCTCAAGGATATTTTGTGCAATATGAAAAGCTGCAGCATCGTCATAAAGACCCTTTGCATTTTTACGAGCTTCTTGAAGCATTTTTCGCTGAATTTTTAATTTGAGATCGCCAACAACGAGTGCACCAATTCCATATTTATTTTCAACTAGTTCACAAAGTTCATCGGTAGGTTTGAGCGATTCAATACCACTCGGAGGGATTGCATTGACATCTAGGAGAATCTTTGTTCCTTCCGTAGAACGAAGTTGGTCAAGTGAGATGAGTTGAATACCTGGCGCACCAGTAGCAAGTATCAAAGATGCCTTAGCTAATGCAGAGCTTGTCTCCTTAGATGTCATGATTTGGATGCCACTTACAGTGTAGTCTTTTGTTGAAAGGCGCTCTGCAACTGCTTGTGCTCGTTCGACCTTTCGGGAAGTTAACACTGTTTTAGCACCAGCCTGTGCAAGAAGATGTGCAGCACTTTCACCGACAGGGCCTGTACCAGCTAAAACTAGGGCATTCACTTTAGTCAAAGGACCAATTTTCAAATGGCGAAGAGCCTCTTCTGCTTTAGCTACCATTGCAGCAGAGGTTGAAAAAGCTCCATGTGGGTCAGCGATAACAGCTGTTGAAAAGGGTTCAACCATTGATTTCTGTATCTTCTTTGCCATTTCCCTAGCGGCAGTCACTTGGCGACCACCGACAAAGAAACAGGTGTGTTTCACACCTTTCGTTCCTCGTGAAAAGATGGCATCTTGGACAAGATCTTGAACGCGATTGAGTGAGACCCCTTCATAGGGGACCACCACGTCAAAGCCTGCATCATAAGCAACACAAATATCGAACGGGCTGGCGTGGGCATCTGTTTCCAAGAAGAACAGGATGTCACTCATTTTTACTTTTGGGCGCTTTATTACCGGAATAACTGACACTGAAGAAATACCCGTTAAATCTGTCATTCCTTTTAGCATTTCTTTGGGAGTTTCATCCATGATCTGCTTAAAGGAGATGGGTGTGACCTCTACATCCAGAGTTTGCAAGAGGTCGAGAATGCCTTTGAAATGCTGAGGGCTTGAGAGGTGAAGGGAGGTGAGATGTTTCTTTTTAATTTTGTCTGCTTGATTCATGATACCCATGGTTATCCAGCTTTCGCGAATACCAAATTGGATCTGAGTCAATTCTTCTTCGAGTTCATCGTGAAGATATTGTCCATATCCAATCAACTGTTGAATCCGCATTTGATCTTTTTCTGAAGCATTCTCATCCGAGAGATCTTTCAAACATTCAAGCACTTCATTACGCTTCTCAAGCTTCATCTGAATTCCACGTGAGAGATAGGCACGTGCGACTTCATCCATTTCCACAGGAAGATATGGAACCTTTAGCTTGGCAAAAATATCTGCCAGTGGATTATTCTCATGGAAGTCCTTGATACTTCGCATACCCAATTCATCGGTAACAAAATTGGGAAGTTCGGCTTCAACGATCTGTTTCACCATATCGCAGTAAGCCATGGAAGGACGTTTGATTACAGACAGTGCAGGATCTGCTACAGAAGTTGGCGGAGCAGTCACATACCAAGGTTCATCATAGGCTTTTCTAATGAGGAGGACTCGCAATTTTTTCCCTTTCAAAGGGGCGAGTTCCAATGTTTTCATATAATCACCTGCCCATTATGGGCATAGAAAGTGATTACTAAAAGGAACTTAAGGACTATGAAAATAGTTATTTACAATTTTTATGACAAATCAGTTAGTCAATAATCTCTATCGTGCCTATTGGTATGAGTCAATGACAAAAAGATTTGTCATGAAGTCTTTTTACTATAAATGTCTGGCACTAGCAAACTAACCACGGTATCGAACGTCTGTATGAGTAGCACAAGACACACAGGGGTCAAAACACCTGATTCCCATTTGTGCTCGCTCCATAGTTTGATCAAGAGTCCAACCAAGTTCAAGACAAGCAGAGACAATATTCCGT
Source organism: Candidatus Thorarchaeota archaeon (assembly GCA_048882025.1). GTDB lineage: Archaea > Asgardarchaeota > Hermodarchaeia > Hermodarchaeales > Hermodarchaeaceae > Hermodarchaeum. Next base: position 4,204 of record JBHLSA010000138.1, read on the forward strand.
GTAATTTCTGTGAGAGCTAATACATTCAATTCTGTGGGAACTAGAATTTGAATGTCCTTAATCTTCTGGTGAGAATCGATCTTAAGATGATATAGAAGGGTACCCCGAGGGGCTTCTACAGCGCTACTGCCAGCGCTAGGTTGCGAATGCCATTCTGCAGTAATATCTTCGTGGGTGGTCCATTCAGCTTCAAGGAGATGCAGAGCGTTAGTGATTGAAAATTCGATTTCATCAAGTCTTAGTAGACCTGCATAGAAAAGGTTTGGAATGCCAATTCTGAAATTCTTGTTCTTTGTGGACTTTCCATGGAGAGAAGCTAGCCGTGCGTGAGGTCCAGCGAGTAAACGAAGTTTAGGGTATTTAATCGATGAGTATGCAATGCCCGTAGGAGCTTCGATTTGAGTATATTCGTTTATTTGTTGGGGAAATTCATCACTTGAAAAAGTGTAGAGGTGCTCATCGGCTGAATGAAGTGAAACTTCATTAATGCCAGAGAATCGATTCTTTGTTGTATCAAAGGCACTAATGAAGAGTGGCAGTGAAAGTGTAAAATGTTGGATTTCCCCCTCAACCTCATTGAGGAGCCAGCGATAGAATTCCTTTATCCACTGAATACCTGGAAGAATTGCATGGAGTGATTGGATAAGTGTTTGCTGTTGGTCGATTGTAATATTAGAGCGAATGCCTCCGAGTATGAGATTATAACCCATATTGGTATGTCCAGCAGTTGATGAGATAAGAGTTTCAGCGGTCCGATAGAGTTGGGTAGCAACGGGAAGTGCTCGAGATTGAGTTTTATCAACACCAATTATGTCTTTACGAGAGACCTGGTTTGCTAGGTACATTAAATCGGGTAGTGTTGAGAAAAAAGTGCTATAGGTATGAGAACGAATGATTTCGCCTAAGATTGCGATTTCTCGGACGATTTTAGCAATGGGAGGTGGAGTAATTTCAAAGGCTACTTCAATGGCTTTAAGAGCTCCAATGCGATGAACGATAGGACAAATACCACAAATCCTGGAAACAATTTTTGGTACATCTTCGATGTGTTGCCTAATTAGCACATTTCTAA
>JBHLSA010000139.1:0-5252 GCA_048882025.1 Candidatus Thorarchaeota archaeon
AAATAACATTAATTCAACTCCAGCGGGTAAAAAGCCTAATTGGATGATGAGTATGGGAAGTGTTGCAATCCATGAGAATAATGGGAAGGTAATCATTAGGGCGATTGGGGTTTCATTTTTTGCTCGTGAGGCGAAAGGGTATCGACTACCTAACCCGACACCAATTGCTGTTGAAAGAAGGATGGCATGTGGAAGTATTGCGAGGGCAATGAAGAGGAGATCAATTTGGCCCAGTATTACTGCAAAGTAAATGGCGAAGGGAATCGAAAGGAGAAAGGGGCTTACCAACAGCTGTATGTACTTAATAATGGTAAATCGTCGAGGCCCCACTTGAGCTAATTTAAGTAGATAGAGGGTACCATATTCACTTTGGTATGGATCGGAAGCCGTTATTGCTATTAAGGGAATGATTACGACGAGTAGAATGGCATAGAGTATATTCATGAATGGAACAACAGATGGAGGAAGGGGCAATATTGTCCCTATTGTGGGAATTAGAATCATAAACATTATTGCAAAGACAAAATTTGTGATGATGCCAATAATATAGAACGTCTTACCAGGCTTTCTAAACCCCGAAACGAAATCCTTTCGCAGAATGGCTTGATGAGGAGAAGTAATTTTGTTGAATTCAATATTCAAGCGGCTAAGAAAGCCCAACGCGGTTCCACGGCTTCGAGCCACGGTCGCAATTTCTTCATGCAAATCAATAGTCACGTGGTCATAGAGATATCGTGTGAGAATTAAAATTATAAAATACGAAAAAATTAGACTTGAAACGACCCATGGAATTGCTGGAGGATATAGACTAGCAAAGCGACCGCCAGAGCCGAGAGCAACCATCATATAAGCTAAGTTATACAATGGAGACATCACAACAGTTCCATTGATGAGTAATACAGGACTTAGCAAGAGAAAGACGCCAATACCCAAGATGAGATAAAATAGGATTCGATAAATTCTACGGAAAGCTCGGGGTTGTAAGGCAATTTTGCGTATGGAATAGAGTCCATGTGTAGCAATAGCCCCAATTTCACCCAACAAAAATGCAACTATTACAAAAATTACTATTGGCCAAAGAGGTATTTGCCAAGACCGATGTTGTCCGAATGCCCATAAAATGGGCTGGAAGGCAAGAATTACCCAGAAAAAAACCATAATACGCCGAGGAATGGACCGAAGGTATTTTGCCGTGAAAAAAACTCGCCCTTTCAAAGGCGAAGGAAAGATGAAATCAACATCAGCCACTTCTATTTCAGAACTTAGTGGAGCGTTTAATACGGCCTTAATGATTTGTTTAACAAGAATGACAGTGATGATAGCGTAGGCTAGCCATACGGCATTAATGGCGTTAGGGCCCACCAAACCATTTTGTACAAGAGTGCCCAACAACATATTCCGTATGTTGAAACTGAGTCCATTAGGATCTATCATAAGAAAATACAAAACCCAAATTACAAGGACAATGACTGCTATTGACAATACTTGAACAGCCAAAAATATGGGACGCCGCAAGGAGACACGGAGGTAATTTAATAATCGTTTGTATTCCCAACGAACGAGAGTGCTGGTGCTCACCATATCCAGACTCCTTATTTTCCTCGTAATATGTTAATGTAGTATTGTTCCAAGCTCGTTCTGGTTCCGAGTTCACTGCGTAATTTTTCAACTGACTCAGTTGCCACTTTCACGCCTTCAGAGAGGATTGTAAACTCATCACTAATTTCTTCAGCCACACTCAAAATATGTGTGGAAAGAATAACCGTGCTCCCATTCTCTGCTAGTTCGCGGATTACTTGTTTGAGGACATAACCACCCTCCGGGTCCAGACCATAGAGGGGTTCGTCCATGAGCAGAACCTTTGGATTGCGAATAAGAAGGGCACAGAGTAAAGTACGTTGAAGCATCCCTCGTGACAACTCACCTAGATACTTATTCATATATCCCCCGATTTCGAACCGATTAACGAATTCCAGTTTACGTTCATCAAAGGCTTCTTTCGAAACCTTGTATATACTTCCGATAAACCACAAGAACTCCTTGACCTTAAGATACGCATAGGCAGCAGGTGCATCAGGGAGAAAACCTAAATTCGCCTTAGCCCTCCAAGATTCCCGAAGCATATCATACCCCATTATGAATATACTACCCCGATTGGGCCGACTAAGCCCTGCAATAAGCCTTAGTGTGGTTGTTTTACCGGCTCCATTGGGACCAACTAATGCGTGTACAACACCTTGCTTGATCCTGAGATTGAGCCGATTAACCGCAAGAACACCAGGTGGAAAGATTTTACTCAACCGAAATGTTTCAACAGCAGGTGTTTCTTCATTCGAATGTTCAGTGTCTATCACCATTCCAACGACCTTCTAGGAGCACAATATTACGATAATACTTCTCTGATTAAGGAACAACCCATTGTGTAGGTAAGGGCACCCATACTAACACAACGATGATGATTAAAACAGCCCCAATTATTAATGAGGCACGGAGAACCGGAGTGATATTTTGATATCCTGTTTTGAGAGCAAGAGAAATTAAGGCAGCAGCAATAAGAAACCCGCCAAGCCCTCGAAACACTATGTAAATAGGTGCTAAGACCACAAGTAATGCGCTATTTTGTGGTGCAACTTGTAACTGAAAGAGCGTCAAAATGGCTAATAGAAAGGTAGCTAACGTTACAAAAAAGAGCCCAATAATTAGAATTCGATGTTCAGAGAATGATTTGAGTTCCCCAAACTCTTGTAGGGCATATTGCTTCTCTATAAGAGTGATTAACTCAGCACGGCTCATTGAATCGTTTACTTTTATACCTAATTTATCAGCTTCCCTTTCCAATCCTTTACGATCCAGTGTTAACAGTTTGTCTCTAAGGTCAGTCATATTAGAATCTCCTCACCAAAACTGGCATCCAGTTTTATCAATCCAGATTATTTAGCAATTTGCTTGTTATTACCCTATTATACATTATTATTTTGGCAACGCACAATCAATAACAAAAATTGCGATTAGAAATAATGACTATGGTGATTTCGTTTTTTCACCAACTTCAATTGGAGCTGTAGAGGTTTTAGAAAGTACCCATATTCCGAATATAAGGAGTATTAAAAATACGAGGGACATGGCGAAAGGGAAAGTGGTCTTTATCCAAGGTAAACCTAACCAACCCCAGTAAGATGGCCAAAAAGGGGAGGTCCAGCCAATTACAAAAAAGAATGCCCCAATCGTTAAAAGAAATGAAGCAATAATCCAGCGACCACGATTAGTAAGATTAACATCCATTAGTTGTTTCCACCTAGTTCATTTTGGATGTGTTGAACTCTAGGAGTAGTGTCACAGTAATTTTTTATCTTAACTCTTTCCATTACTTCGCTTCTTCTGGTACCAAAGTACCCGTAATTCCCATGACGTTTTTCCGGGATTGAGAACGTAAGAAATATTTGTATAGTTCAACAACCACAAAGACGAGGCCTGAGAGTAGAATAATAATTATCCAATCCTGAAGAAAAAGGGGAGAAGTAGAGAAGATGAGCGATAAGGGAGGAACATAAATGATTGCCAATTGTAGAATCACAGATACACTGATCGCTAAAAGTAAAAGGCGATTGCGAAGAAAACCAACTTGAAATAGGGATAGATAGCCTGAACGTGAATTCAAAGCATGAACCATTTGGGCTATGACTAACGTTGTAAAGGCTAGCGTAGCTGCACGCCGCCAGGCCGTTACAATAGACCAGTTGAAGGGAGGAGAAGTAAGCCTAGTCATCTCAAATGCAAAAATGCCCAAAGTAATTAAAGCAATAGTGATGCCCACAATCCAAATTAACACCCAAATTTGTTTAGTGATAATTCCTTCCTTCGGATCACGCGGTCCCCGTTGCATCACATCAGGTTCCATGGGATCCATTCCCAGTGCAAGTGCAGGTAAGCCATCCGTCAACAAATTGACAAATAAAATTTGTATAGCTAAGAGCGGGAGAGGCCAGCCAAAAAGAACTGAGAAAGTAATACTAGCTAAAAAGATCACTAATATTTCTCCTGCATTACAAGAAAGCAAATAAGAAATGAATTTTCGTGTATTATTCCCAATGCCACGCCCTTCTTCTATAGCATTCACAATTGAGGCATAATTATCATCGGTAAGAATCATATCCGAAGCTTCTTTCGCAACATCAGTTCCAGTTACACCCATCGCTATCCCAATATCTGCATACTTGAGAGCCGGGGCGTCATTGACACCATCCCCAGTCATCGCAGTAATATGACCACGATGTTTTAACGCCTGAACGATACGTAGCTTATGCTCAGGGGATACCCGCGCATAAACTCGAACCTGATGAGCCGCATCCGTTAGATCTTCATCCGATAACGCATCGAGTGCATTACCAGTTAAAACCACATCATCTTCCTCAAACATTCCAAGTTCGTTTGCAATAGCAACAGCGGTATATTGGTTATCGCCTGTTATCATCACGGATTTTATTCCTGCCTGGCGCGCTGTTTTAATTGCATCAAAAACTTCAGGTCGAGGTGGATCCATCATCCCTACAAGCCCAACAAAGACAAGATCTATTTCTACGCCTTCCGGAGAGATATCACAAAGAGTTTCTGGGCAAACCCTATAAGCCATTCCGAGCACTCTTAGCGCCTTATTCGCCATTTGATCATTATTACTTAGAATCTGACCGCGATCATTCTTTGTTAATGGACGTATACCATTTTCTGTCACAATATGCGTACTTTGTTCAAGAATAACTTCTGGAGCCCCTTTGACATAAGCAATTGTTTCATTATTTGGAGCATCATGAAGAGTGGCCATACGTTTACGGTCTGGATCAAAAGGAAGTTCAGCAATCCGTGGGTATTGCCCCTCCAATTCGTCAGTTAACCCAGCTTTTCGCGCAGCGACCACTAATGCTCCTTCAGTGGGATCACCGATAACCTCCCATGAAGAATTTTCCTGTCGGACTGTCGCATTACTACAGAGTCTTCCTATTCGTAAAAGCAAGTTCAATTGGAAATTTTCCAAAGGATCAATTATGATGCCATTTTGAAAGAATTCTCCTTCTGGTGAATACCCAGCACCTGTTACCATGAAACTTTGATTAGGAACATAGATTTCCCGGACCGTCATTTCATCTTTTGTCAAGGTTCCGGTTTTATCAGAACAAATAATATCAGCCGAGCCTAGTGTTTCTACAGCAGGAAGCCGACGGACAATAGCATTCCGTTTCACCATCCGTTGAACTCCA
>JBHLSA010000140.1:0-5241 GCA_048882025.1 Candidatus Thorarchaeota archaeon
GAAGGAAAAGTTTGGCGACAGAATCGACGTCCCGCAAGACCGGAAGCATTTTGGGTTTGACTCCTACCGAAAGGTCATCGATATACTGAGGCCTGGAGACATTGCCTTATGTACAACCCGTTCCTACATCCGTCCTGTTCATGTCGAATACGCTGCAGAGTTGTTGAAGGAGTCTTCTGTGGATGTGTGTTGTGTTGTTGGCTTTCCTTTAGGTGCGACTTTGCCGGAAGTGAAGGCTTTTGAAACTCAAGAGTGTGTGAGAAAAGGCGCCACCGAAATTGATATGGTTATAAATGTTGGCGCGCTTCGGGATAAGAATTATGATCTGGTTCAATCTGATATCGAGGGGGTTGTAAAGGCAGCTGATGGTGCGATAGTAAAGGTCATTTTAGAAACGGGGCTGCTAATTGACGATGAGAAAAGACAAGCATGTCTCATATCTAAACAAGCTGGGGCTAATTTTGTAAAAACATCCACAGGATTTGGACCCATGGGTGCTACACCTTATGATGTGAAATTAATGCGGGAAGCTGTGGGTCCTAAAATTGGTGTAAAAGCCGCAGGTGGTATTCGGAGTTTCAAGGATGCTCTTCGGTTAATTGATGCTGGGGCTAACCGTCTTGGGACAAGCTCAGGAGTAGCTATCGTTGAAGGCTATCGATGGGCGGTGTATAGTGATTCTTGGCTGGAGCCTGATAAGCCCTGTTGGACATGCCCAAGTCGCCAAGCAAGCCTGTCAAAACAACCAAAAGAAGTGTATCTTTGGTATAAACAGCGTTGTGTTTCCTGCCCACATCGCGAGGACAATATTTTCAATGATTAGGAGTGAATTTCATGACGGATACAAGCTCACATTATTTTTCTGATTCTAAATTGCTTTGGGCTTCGCTTACGAAACAAACAACAAAGGTTCTACCACTTACAAAGGAGCTCTACAGCCAATTCATTGGAGGTCGTGGACTAGGAGTAAAGCTAGTTTTTGATCATGTAACACCTACAATCGCTCCACTTTCACCCGAGAATCTGTTGATTTTCGCTATTGGTCCGCTAACGGCTACTTCTGCTCCAACTGCTGGTCGATTCGTGGTGGTCACCAAATCTCCATTGACTGGAACCATTTTTGATTCTCACTGTGGCGGTTATTTTGGCCCACAACTTCGGCGGGCAGGTTTTGCTGCTTTAATCTTAGAGGGGAAAGCTTCCTCTCCTCTTTACTTGTGGATTTCTGATGAAGACATTGAATTTCGCTCTGCCAAAGATATCTGGGGAAAAGAGGTGAGCGATGCCACTGACTCTCTTCTTGAAGAAACGGATAGTAAAGCACAAGTTGCTTGTATTGGTCCAGCCGGAGAAAAACAGGTGAACCTAGCCTCTATTATGACAGATAAACATCGGGCAGCGGGACGCGGTGGTGTTGGTGCAGTTATGGGTTCTAAAAATGTGAAAGCTATTGTTGTTCAGGGTACTAAGAAAGTTGCAGTAGCAAATCCTGAGCAAGTAGATGAGGTCGTAAATAGGTTACGCCGATTAATCAAAAAGGATTCAATTACGAATAAATCGCTTCCCGTTTATGGAACCCCTGTTTTAGTAAATCTTACAAATGAGCTGGGAATGTTACCGACACATAATTTTCAAGAAGGCACATTCAATGATGCAGAGGGGGTTTCTGGAGAAAAGCTCTTGGAGCGACTTTTTGTAAGGCGTTACCATTGCTTTGGGTGTCCTATTGGGTGTGGCAGAATTACGAAGGCGTATGGTGAAGAAGGAGGTGGTCCGGAATACGAAACACTCTGGGCTCTTGGACCTCAATGTGGGATTAATGATTTGGAGTGGATTGCTGCAGCTAATTATCGGTGTAACCAGCTAGGCTTAGACACTATTTCATTAGGGAGCACTCTCGGTTGTGCCATGGAATTGGTGCAAAAGGGAAAACTTGATGCATCTCTCCATTTCGGGGAGACAGAGGGCTTACTGGGTCTTATTGAGGATACTGGGTACGCTCGTGGGTTAGGCGTCGAAATCGGAAAGGGATCTAAATCCCTAGCAACTCGATACCATGCACCCGATCTAGCGATGCATGTTAAGGGATTAGAACTTCCGGCTTATGATCCACGCGGGGTTCAGGGACATGCTCTATCATATGCTACTTCTAATCGTGGCGGGTGTCATTTACGGGCATATTTGATTGGTCCTGAAATTCTTGGTTCTCCTGTTCTAGTTGATCGGGATCGAATTGAAGGAAAAGCCGAATTAGTCATTCTCTTTCAAAACTTATCAGCGGCGATGGATTCCTTGGTTCTCTGTAGATTTACTACCTTTGCTTTCAGTGTTGATGACTATGCTGAATTAGTCACCGCTGCTACAAATCTCTTAATGGCAAGTAAAGATTTTCTTCAAGTTGGCGAACGGATATGGACTCTAGAACGCCTCTTCAATATTCGCGAAGGTTTTTCGATCAAGGACGACCAGCTTCCTCCACGATTTTCTTCTCCACTTCCTGAGGGGGGTTCTCGAAATCGCATTGTACACCTTGATAAAATGCTTCCTAGGTATTATAAGCTACGTGGGTGGGATAGTCAAGGTCAACCATCTGCAGCTCGAGTAAAACAGCTTAATCTTGGATGAATTTGAGAACTATCCATTCATCAGAAAGGTTTTGATATAAAAAATGAGGGATACCTAATCTCTTTCGGGGCTTTTATTATGGCTTCAACAAGTGAGTCGTCTTCTGGTAGCCTTCGGCTTGCTAGCTATCTGTCAATTGTTCTGTCTCCACCCTTTATTGCATTCGCTACCATTATTGTGTTTGCTTTTTATTCTCCCATTGGAACTGGCCTTTTGACACCATTGCAATCCTCTCTTTTAGGGATTATTTTCATAGTGGTTGGTCCAATTCTTCCTCTAACAATGTTGGTAATCCTAGGCCGGTTAACCTTTGATGTAACAAATCGCCGTGATCGTCCACTGCTCTATCTTGCTGCCATTCTTGTATATTTGGTGGGTAGCATGGTTGCGTGGTTATATCAAAATCATTTGATGGCCGTAATCGGAATGGCGTATGCTGCTGTAACAGCAGTTATTGCTGTTATCAGTATATTCTGGAAAATTTCTGCCCACACAGCAGGAGTTGCAGGTCCTCTAACTGGCTTAATCTGGGTGTATGGTTCTCCCCTTATACCTTTCATGTTTCTTGCAGGGTTGGTGGCATGGGCTCGATGGCGACAAGAACTTCATACAATAAATCAATTGGCTGGCGGAATTATAATCGCCATCATCGTTACTTCAATAACCTACTGGCTCCTTTGGGGTTATCCACGAATCTTGTAAGAGAAACAAAATTATGCAATCTGTATCTGCAAAGAAAGTGTTTCAGCAAAACTTGGAGTAAGGGGGAGTTCATATGTTAGAATCCCTTTGGCTTCTCGTTTCTCGGCTATAAGGGGTTCTCTTAGTAAATTCAATTGCGCACCTGCCAATTGGATTCTTACTCCTTCGCCATCACGTGACAAGGCATCTGTTCCAAGAATCTGTAATGTAATTGTTGCAACACATTCTTCGTTTGGAATTACTCCAAGTTCGATGGAGACGCTATTCTCACTTGGATCTTGGAGGGCTAGCCATGTATGTAATTTTTCCCTGCCATACGTGGTATAAAGAACAGGAGTGGCATCATACCAAATTAGTTCTATAGATTTGGTTGATGGACGTAGATAGGGAAAGTGTTGAGTTCTTTGTAATGGTTGACCTTCAACAGCAATTTCAAGCTCCACTTGGAGGCTAATGCGGAAATGTTCATCAGCTAAAGTGAAGCTTGTCTCTGCATCTTCCAGTCGAAACCCAGAATCGAGTATAGAATCTTCTCCCAACTGAAAAGCCCATTGTCGTTTCAGTTGTTTTGCCAGTTGGATTTGGTCAGGCGTACCAATTTCGCTTGCTTCTTGTAGCAAATTTGTTAACTCGCGTCGTTTCGTCTCGATATTTCCTCTACCCTGACTGAGTGTAGTAAAAGTAAGTGGAATCTGAGTGTTGAGAATCCTATATGCTTGCAACTGATTAGCGAGTTCAACAACTTCTAATGTGTGCAGAGCTTGGATTACTTCTCCATACACTTTATTCCATTCTTCAAAAATTGGTATCTGGCTTGATATAGTTGAGGCGGTTAGCAATCGTGTCTTCATAAGTTGGTTAAATTGGGATAAAGCCTCTTCGATATCCGTGGGGGTCCCTTGGGATGTTGCTTCATTAAGAGCTTTTTGAAGTTGTGTAGACGCCCTTCGTAAGAGTCGTACACGTTGATTTCTATTTTTCGTAATTGTAGCAAGCTTAGCCGTTGCAATAGCCGCTGCACTTAGGGCGAGGATCTGGTTGCTTTGCTTTTTGTGTTGGATAGCAGTCTTGGCTAGTCTTTGGGCTAATTGCTCGCTTTGGGTGAGAAGTTGTTCCCATTTTGTCTCGTCGATAATTTGAATCTCATGGACAAGTTCATTCACATTTCGTAAGAGTAAAAATGCAAAAGGGTAAGCTTCATCATTGAGTGCTGTGGACGCGGGGAGAAGACTGAAGGTTTGTTCTGCGAAATCCCGTGCATCCTCACAGAGCTTTTGTCGTTTTTCATCTTCGGTGGCGTTATGGATTTGTTGGAGAATAATCCATACAAGCATCGAACCAGCTTTTAGGACCTGAATTGGTTGTTTGTGTTTTGCTTGAGCAACTAAAGCGGTCGAGGCGTATTCCTCGAATTTGTCCAGTTCCTTTGAAGAAAGTTTTGTGGAAAGTTTTCCGGAAAGGGAGGGTACGAGTTTGGAGAGTAAGAGCTGTAGGGCTAGTTTGGATTTAACCTGTGGGTCTTTTGTTTGAAAGTACCTTTGTTCATTAAGTCGTTGACTCTCCTCAATAAGTTGTGTTGCTGAGTCACTCAATGTGTCAATTGGTTGCTGATTGAGAAGTGCGACTAGATCGGAGATGACTTCCAAGTCTTGTTCACTTATTTTAGCAGCTGTTTTTGCATTAGCAACTAGTTGATTTGCATGATCCGTAGCTGTGTCAAGAAGCTTCACATGTTCTTCCTCAGTAGCTACAATTGCTTGACGTAATGTTGCTTGTATTAGGTCTCGACTTAATGCTCGGTAGGTTTCTGGTTCGGCTCCAAGTTGATGCAATTGGCTAAGTGCGATTTTTTGAAAATCAACATGTAACTGAGCAAGCTTATAGCGTTCTTCTTGACCTGGAATGTTCTGCAAT
>JBHLSA010000141.1:0-5211 GCA_048882025.1 Candidatus Thorarchaeota archaeon
CCGACTTCATTGTAGCTGTTCCCGAGATTATTAAAGAAACAGCCCAGTGTCTGAATCTTGTTCAGGTTTTTCATATTTAGACATTGTTTTATCACCAATTTTAGTATATTTATAATAATTATAATTTGTAGTATGAGTATACTTATTCACTTATAAATATTTTGTGTAAGTATCTTCTTAAACCATGTTCTCCCCCAGCCCCCCATAATCCTAAGTAAGAGTGAGTCCCTCATGCTTGAAGCAGTTTTCTTCGACTTTGGAAATACCCTGGCATCACCAAAAGGCTACACGATTCTAGATGTCAACCAATTTTTCACTATTCCCGAACTTCGTAAACTCGGAGTGAAAACCTCTAAAAAAGAAATCATGCAAATTATCGAAGAAGTGGGCAGGAACTCAACCATCCCGCTTCGCCCCACAAAATCCTTCAATTCATCGACTCCGTTCATGAAATATGTCATCGATCGCCTTGAAGCAACCCACATCACTACTGAACAAGCACGCGACCTCGAATATCGTGGTTATCAACAACATATGAAAATCGTGAAGCTCTATCCGTGGGCACGAAAAGCGTTAGAATGGATAAAGCAGCAAGGTTTACAGTTAGCTCTAATATCAAACTTCTATCAAGATCTAGTTAAGGCATACTTAGAAGCATTGCATGTATTTTCGTTTTTTGACACCATTATAACATCTGAACGAGCAAGAGCCCTTAAAGCCGAGTTAAGACCTTTTAAACTCGCCCTCAAGGAGTTGAAGGTAACACCACAAGGAGCCATTCATGTTGGCGATAGCATTGAGCAGGATGGCGCCTGTCGTAAATTAGGTATCAAATTCATCTATAGCACTTGGCATCAAATTGGGCTCCAAAAAAGAGCAGTGGTTACTGTTTCCCCAAAAGATTATGATTTTACAGCAGCTAACTACCGAGAATTAATTAGGCTCATTAAAACCCTAATCTAAAAAATCTATTTGGTGAACACACGATAGATTCAGCTTTCAAATAATAAAAAGAACTAAATAGCAATAGCGAAGAGCACAACGCCCCAGGAGGAAGCCTCATTGAATATTCTCTTCACTTATCGTACCTTAACTGGAAATACAAAGAAAGTCATTGAAGCTATGTTTGATGAAGTGCAACTTGAGAAAGAGCTCAAGCCTTGGAGCGAAATTGAATCCCTTGAAAGCTACGATTTATGTTTTGTAGGATTTCCAATCGAGATGTTCGGGCCAAGTCAGGAAACTAAGAAATGGTTAGCAAACCATGTAGATGGGAAACAAATAGCCCTAGTAATTACTCATGGATCTCCTGAAGATGCGCCACCTCTTCAAGAGTGGTTACAGAAATGCCAAGATGCCGCAACAGGTGCAGACATTATCGGGTTATTTCATTGCCGAGGAGATATGAGCGAACAACTAACCACCGGAATGCTCCAATCTGGTAATCCACAACTTGTGGAATGGGCAAAGAGAGCCCAAAAAGCGCCTAAAGGATTTCCTGATGCAAAAGCCCTCGAACGTGCCCGGACGTTTGTTCATGAAATCATTGCTGATCATTTTATTCAAGAAGATATTAGGTAATGCCTTTTTTAAAAAAAGTAGAAGTGTTCATCGTTGCCACGACAAGTATCTCATAACAACTACACAAGTTCTACTCGCCTCTAAACAATTCATTTAGGATTCACAGCTACTTTTGAGATTTGATGCGATTGTATAGGTAATCAAGAAGATCAGCAGATTCCGGTCGTATTAGACTTCCAAAGATTTTTTCTTGAATTGAACGGGTTTTTTCATAAAACATTACAATGCTTATTGCTACCATTTCTGGGATCAGGTCATCGTCAATGATTCCTTTTTTCAACAAACGAGCCAAGCCCTCAAAAAATCCAGTTACGGATATGAACTTCGCATAGGCTTCCGGATTGGTTTGTGGTCCATACTTTTGCCAGAAATCATCATAATCCTTCCAAGACCACTTGTTAAAAATCTCCATTTGATCAAACATTAACTGCTTGTTGTAGGCCTGCGTCTGGTAACTGATAAACACTGATGCTTTACGAGAAACTGAGTAATTCCGAATCGAACGAATCCCAATAATGAAGGCAACAATAACACTGATTATCGCAACAATAATTGAGATGGTTTGGAGTAGTTGTGGATCAACCTGCATGCTTATCACAATAAGTGTTAATTTCGTAAAGTGGTACCAACGAAGGTTTTTTTATTTCCAATATCTAAAGGGATGCTCCTGATAAAGTATTATGGTAGTTTAAAATGAAGGTGTTAGTTGTATTCGGACATCCGAACCCAAACTCGTTTAACAATGCTGTGCTAGATTCATTTACCAAAGGGTTGAAAGATGGGGGCCACTCTTTTGAGATTTCGAACCTCTATGCCCAGAACTTCAACCCCAGTTTTCAGGGCGAAGACTTTGTTCAATTTCAAGGAAAGCCAATGCCACTTGATGTTCAAGCAGAACAAAAAAAATTAGCTAACGCTGATGCATTAGTCTTAATTGGACCTGTTCTAGGGTGGTTTATTCCTGCGATCTTGGAAGGTTGGCTTCAACGAATTATGTCGTGGGGATTTGCCTGGACCGCTGACAAAGATGGAATGTATGGGCATCTGAAACACGAGAAAGGTCTATACATCTTTACGACTGGAAATCCCGAGGAATTCTATAAGACAACAGGACTCGGTGCAGCCATGAATAAGATTCTCCATTCTACATTAACTGAAACAGGAATCAAATCCGCAGAAACTGTTCTTCTCTATCAGGTGTCGTCGGTCGATGATGCAACTCGGAAACAGTATCTTGAGAAAGTCTATCAACTTGGAAAGGAATTCTAAATTTCAGAGTTTCAAGTTCCTTCAAAGTATCCAGTTTCTGAATTTCGTTGAATAGGGATTCTATATTCTGAAAGGTATTAGGACGTTTCACATCTAATGCTATTTGACCAACAATAGGTCCAACCTTTAACCAGAAATCCCTAACAGTGAGAATCAATCCTCAGGTGGGTTTTAGGGTCCGGAGTGACAAACCACGCGATTTCCGATAAATGATGTAGATTAAGAAGCCTACTAGAAACCAGGTAAATCCCGCCAATCGCCCAAATTCTTTGAACAAGACAACAATCAACCACACAGCAAAACATGAAGCAACGCCAATTGCCGCGGGTAGGGGGACTTTAATTTTTTTACCATTACGCCACGGCATATCGATTGTACCTGGCACGCGCCATGGCCGTTGTAGATCAGGCTGAGTATTTCGGAGTTTAATCAAAGCGAGATTCACCATGATGTAACTTATCAGCGCACCAAAGGCATACAAGTCAACCAGTAAATTTAGATCGCCGAGAAATGCAAGCCCTACACCAATTGTAGAAAAGAGAATTATACTGCGGTAAGGTGTACGATATTTTGAATGTAATTTATTAAACCATTGAGGAATGAGCTTAGATCGGCTCATCTCATAGGATACTCGACTTACACCAACTATTCCAGAATTTGCACTAACATAACTAATTGTTACGCCAATAATCGCTATGAAAGGTGCAAGAATAAATGCCCAAGGAAGGTAGCTTGCAACAACTGCCAAGGGATTAGCCGTTCCTTCAGCGATAAGTGGCCATGGAACAACTCCCAATGCGAGAAGGGACACAGTCACAGTAAAGAAAATTATACAAACGATAAGGGCAAGCGTTGAGCGGGTTATTGTTTTACCCGGATTTTTAGTCTCCTCGGCAGCTTCGGAGATAGATTCGAGTCCAATGAAACTTACGGTGGCAACACTGATAGAGTAAAGAAAACTGTTAATTGTGGGAGCCACGCCCCATTGAATTTGCCCAAGTAGAAATGCCCAATTCCATACGGTGAAAAATCCAATAACCAATAGGACACCGAGTCCAACAAGGCAGAGGGTTACAAAAATAATATTTAGGTTTGCACTTTCTCGAATTCCTAGATAATTTAAGAAGATTAGAAAAATCACGAGAATGGCTGCAATGATACCAATCACGCTGATGGGAAAAAATCCGATTAGGATATGTGCGAATATTATCGTTGGAAAAAAGAATCCGAGATAACCAATTGCTATTAAGGCAAATAAGGGGATGCAGATGGTATAATCAAGAAGTAATCCCCATCCAGCAATGAAGCCTGCGATGTCTCCAAAAGCTTTCCGCGCATAGACAGACCCTCCACCAGCAATAGGAAAAGTAGATGCGAGCTCAGTATAGCTGAGACCAGTGCAAGCATACAATATCGATGCAATAAGAAATGCCAATGGGGTGGCACCCATAGCCCACGCAGCAACAACACCGAGAGCTAAGAAAATATCTGCTCCAATATCAGCAAATCCCATCCCAAAACTTCCCCAAAACCCAAGTGTCTTGACCAAACTCACTTGTTCTTTTTCTTCTTGAAATTTTTGGGGTTTTGTAGCCATGTTTGCTCAGCTCGGATTTGTTTTTCTTGACTATTCTGTTCCAAAAATCATGACAACCGCTGCGCTAGATTCAGTCGCCATTTTGCGCGATACCCTACCTAAAAAGCCACCAAATCTACGTGGTTTCTGCTGGGTGCCTAATATAATTAGGTCAACCTGCTCTTCGTTAGCAATTTCAATGGCTGCATTACTAAGTTTCCTAGCTGCCACGTGTTTAGGTATAATTTTAATTCCAGTTTGGCTAGAAAAAACAGTCACATCCTCTATGAACCGTTCTCGTTCAAGCTGAATTTCAGGCGCATCAGTAGCTGTCAAACTTGTTACTAGAGGTAGGAGTGTAATATTCAGTGCAATTAGTTGAGCGGTTTTTGCCGCAGAACTTCTCTTCAAGCATGCAGCTAAATGAAGGGCTGAAAAGTCTTGACGTTTACTTCGAATTGGAATTAGGATTTTTCGAAGTACAGGTTCGTGATGTTTAGCAAAATCCTCTAACCAAGATGCAATGACTAGCAATGGTACCTTAGTTTTCCTTGCTACCCGACGAGCTGTGGATCCAAATATGTACTTGTAATCAGGTCTCTGTGCAGCTGACATGATAATCAAATCGCACTCTTGTTTATGACTTGATTTCAGAATCGCATCCGAAGCTCGAAAACGCGTTATTTCCTCAAAATTAAATGGAACTTGCAAAAGAACAGAGAGAGATTTTACGTGCCCTGATAAGCGATTAAGCCAATATTCACTTGTTTGATCAAAAACAAATT
>JBHLSA010000142.1:0-4900 GCA_048882025.1 Candidatus Thorarchaeota archaeon
GCCGAGTTATTTATCAAAGAACAGAGATCGATTACCTATCCTGCCCAACGTATCTCACTTAGATTCAAGTGATTTTATAAAAGCGCTAAAACGATTTCATGAAACCAAAGATGAAATAATGATAATTGTTCTTAAGATAGAATACGGATAGTAAAGTTAGTGGATTTTGTGAGAATATAATTTCGTGATTTAGACTACATTTAGTACATTTTCCAGTTAATAACCCTGTATGAGAAGCCCTTTTCAGGTTAAACAACCTACCTATAGTCATAACGCTTGCAGAAAGAATAGCTTGGCTCCAGATTTTAGGAGTTGGTGGATTTGGTTAAAAGGCTCACCATAATCAAACTGGGTGGAGCACTAATCACAGATAAGAACAAGCCCTATACGCTCCGTAAAGATGTACTAACTCGTGTCACCCAAGAGATTGCAGATGTTTTGGGCCCTTGTATCATTGTCCATGGAGTTGGAAGTTTTGGGCACGTCCCTGTGATAGAACGGGAACTTTATTCTGGGTTTATAAGTCCGAAACAACTTCCTGACTTATCACAGACTATGGTAGAAGTATTTGAGCTCCGAATGGCTATTACGAAAGCAGTTCAAGCGGCTGGCTTATCGCCTGTAATTTTTTTACCATCTAATATTTTCTTTATGACCACAGGAGAAATTTCTGGACATTTTAGTGGAGGTCTTAGACAATATCTTGATCTTGGGATGACTCTTCTTCTTGGAGGCGATATGTGTGCAGATTCTCAACAAGGGTTCAGTGTCTGTTCTGGTGACAAGATAGTCCTTCTTCTTGCACGATTACTGAATCCCCGCGATGTAATTTTTGCCACCGATGTAGAAGGTATCTTCACTGCTGACCCCAAACTTGATTCCAAAGCTGAACTTATCCCCAGAATATCTTTGGGGCAAATTGATAAAATCGAAAAACTCGCGGAGAAAGCAGCAACACCAGACATTACTAAGGGAATGCTTGGGAAAATTGAGGAGATTAAACGCTTTGAATCTATCTTAAAAGCAGGAGCAGAGGTGGCAATTTTAGGAATGCATAAGCCAGGAATTTTGCGTCGCTATATGAATGGAGAACAGAATGTGCCATGTACGCGAATCACGCTTTAGATATTCAATATCGATAGTCGAACCAATAGGCGCATCTTCAGTAAGATTTCATAATGTTTAATTTACTTACAATCACGCTTCTTCATCAGATTTGAATAAGAGGGAGAAAAAGACCGCCAGGAAGTGGATCCATAATCTTTCGTCATTCATACAACTATTCCAAAAGCATATACGAATTTCACATCATTGTGAATTTTAGGACATTAAGCTAGGTTTCAAAAGAAGATACGAACTTTACATGTTGTTAGCTAATCCTTTTTTACTAAAGAGGATGTATTGTAAAGTTACTTATCTGCTAAAAGGAATGGATTGGGTTGCCAGTAAATATTATCCCCATTTTTTCCTCTGGCTCAATGAAACGTCGGGTTTCAGGAATAATGGGTCGTTTAGAGTCAACAAAAGCACGAATTTTTACACCGGAGAGCTTTTTAGGCGAAGGGTTGAAACGAGATAAAACAATTCGCGATCAACATAATTACATCTTTGTTGGTTCTGGTGGCACTGAGGATTCAATTATAAAATTTATCTCGAAAGCAAAATTACCTCCACCGATCACATTGTTGTCCCACGATGGAGATAATTCTCTTCCTTCAGCTATGGAGACCCGTAAATATCTAGACCAGCAAAATATGAAATCAAGGATCATTCATGATTCATTGGAGCAACTCATTCCTCGAATTGACGAATGGTGCCAATATGATTCAGTGCTTGAGCAACTTCAGAACAGTCGTATTGGTATATTTGGAAACCCATCCTCGTGGTTAATAGCCTCGGATATTGATAGATCAGCGGTTGAAAAAAAGTGGGGTGTGGAATTTAAAGAGTATCCTATGAAAACGCTAACTGAAAAAATCGAGGAAGACTTGTGGGAGGAATTCTCACCCAATCTTGAAAAATTTCTAAATGATGCTACAAATATTGAATGCAAGAATGAAGAGATTCAAAAAGCAGCAATCATTGCTCAAGCTCTCTCAGCCTTGGTTAAGACTCATGAATTAAATGCAGTAACCGTCGAATGTTTTAAACTCTTAGAAGAAACTGAAATCTCGGGGTGCTTTGCCGTCTCCCATCTTAACAATATTGAAGGTACTGTGGCAGGTTGTGAAGGTGACCTTCCAACAACATTCACCATGTTACTCGGCAAATACTTATCAAAACAGCCTACATTTATGGCGAATGTGGTTGATGTCAATTTAGATAATAATTCAGTAGTTTTTGCACATTGTACAGTTCCAACGACTATCTTGGAATCTTATGATATTACTTCCCATTTTGAAAGCAATAAAAGTGTAGCAATCCGTGGACGGTTTCCTTTTCGAGACATCACTGTGTTAAAGATATTCGGTAAAAATTTAACAGAATATTGGGTGTCGGAAGGAGTTATCACAAGAAATCTCACAAAAGAAAACAGTTGTCGAACCCAAATTCGGACAACACTCACTGAATCTGTAAGCTACTTCCTTGATAACTCTCTAGCCAACCACCATGTCATTATTCCCGGAAAGCATAAACGTCGAATACTTGACTTCTTCGATTTTATTAAGCAGTAATTTATTCTGTTGACCTTTTCCATGGGTGAGTACCTTCCCTATTCGTGACAATTAAATACAGCCTCGTAGTGGAAGCCAAAACCCGTAGCTTGGTGACTATCATTGCGTCTTAAACGAAAAGAGGATGATCGACCCCTAAGTTGGCATGACCTTTGGTTTTTGGAAGCTTCAATCTCACTAATCCTAGTCGGTGGAGTTTATGTGATTATTGCACAATTTTTTGCAGTACTTACACCATTTCTTGTTATTGTTGTATTCATTGGAATCAGTGGTCTCATAATTGTTGTAGCTGGATTGTACATGGTAGCCCAAGAACGCCGATTAGGTCGTAGATTTCGATTTGTGGAGCCTGTGTCAAATATTGAAAATCTTACTCACGATCAATATCAAACACGCCAATGGGATCAATGGATAAAACGCCAATATGGTAAGAAACAGAATTCACTTCATATAGTAAAACAATATCCCGTAAAAACAGGTTCGGATTAACACATAAAGGCTAAGTTTGAGTGCCCATTTCTGAACTTGCCGGTTACCATGAATAAATAACCGGATATGAGATGTTTTCTGTATAATCACAGGTTCCTTGCCTAATCTTGTGATAAAAAGGCGATTTTAGATGTTTAAGAAAAAATGGCTGCAATTTTTATTTTTTCTCTCGTTGATGGCATTTTCATTACAATCCTCGCTTTTTTTCTCTTACTCAGGTAATTCAATAGTTGCTCAAGAAGATCCCGTTGAAGGATGGGCAACAATATTGGAGATGAATGAATTTCCTGATGGTTGGACTGATTTGCCAACAGGATATGTAGATACGCAAAAATGGGTTACTGTATTACTTGCGGCAGGTTGGAATCCAGCAAATATTCAGATCATACACGAAGAATTACATCGATCAATAGTTGAGGATGCGGTAGAGTTTCTCATAGACAACGCTGACGCTAATGATATTGTGTTCTTCTATATTGCCACACATGGGTATTGGATGATAAATGTCATCGAATGGGAATCTTGGTTCTTAGATAGCTGGGAAACAATTGCCAGCACCAATAAGCTACTTGTGATTTCCTCTTGTTTTGCAGGTAACTTTACTAATTCCGTTGCTGGTGATTCAACTCCTCATATCAGTATTGGTGCAGCTCAGGGCAATGAAGTGTCGTGGGCGGGATTACCAGAAGAAGGATTACCGGTCATAGGCTGTGTTATGAACCATTTTCTGACAACCAGCCTTCTAGATCCTACAGCGGATTCTAATGGCGATAGTGAAGTTTCAATTGAGGAAGCATTTACACAAGCGTATCCACTAATTCGTGACTATTATGAAGATACAGTCTATCCAGCTTTTCCTGATGCAGCTGCTATTAATGGTGGTGTGGCTCCCCACCCAGTTATTGATGACAGTTATACTGGTGAATTCTCCCTCCTGATTGCGGTACCAAACACTCAGCCTTCTCCATTTCCATTTATTGTCATCCCAATTCTTGCTATCGCAATCGGTATTGTAGTTACTAGCGGAATCATGCTATATCAAAAGCGTCGTTGAAGCTATGACTTCTATTCAATAAGCTAGTCAATTCCTAGAATTCATGAAAACGGAACCAGTTTTTAGGACTTCATTTCGTAGAGATTCTTAAGCGCATATACTTGAGTCCAGACGTGTTTATATCGGTCAAGATCAACCTCGGGTTTTCGAATCATACGAGTGCAATATTCGATTTGTTGGGGTTTGGTGCTGGTTTTACTGTAAAGCAGGAGGGCATATTTGGAGAAATCACGAACCATGAAATCAAAGATTTGATCAATAGTGGGATTGTCAATCTCGTTAAGCTGTGCGTTTTCAAGGACAAGTTGTCCATAAACGATGATGGCAAAGAGTTCAGCGATGGCCATTGAAAAATCAGTATCTTGTTGTTGCTCCGCATCTGGAGTAGCTTGCGCTAGGAATTCTTTGAAAATGCCAATTTGTTCATAGAAAATTTTGACATTAGGTAGCTGGAATTGAACGAAAATATCATTGTAATCATGAAATTGAATGTCTCCAAGTCCACGAGTCGGTCCTTGTTGAAATAGAAAAGCATCGTGTTGAGACTGATTTTGACATGAAACAGATGGATAGGCTTTTGGATTGAAGAAGTAGTTAAAAATGAATTTTGCGACAAGGGCGAGATTGACATGAACAGTGCCTTCGAGTTTTGGTAAGGCACGGATATCACGCGCAGCCATTT
>JBHLSA010000142.1:4910-5169 GCA_048882025.1 Candidatus Thorarchaeota archaeon
ATAGGTATCTTTTTCAAACCCTTTAGCCGCGATGATGTCCCACAACAGGTTAATGACTTCTTCACCTTGAAGTGTGACCTTCATCTTGACCATGGTATTATAAAGTAGATATCGACGATCTTCAGCCGATGCGATTCGCATGTAGTCAACGGCACGAAGCGAAAAGAGTTTCATTGCTACTAGTCGTGTATAAGCATCGACTAACATCTGTTTCACATGTGGAAAATCGGTAACCATAATGCCATAGAGTGAACGGTTC
>JBHLSA010000143.1:0-5032 GCA_048882025.1 Candidatus Thorarchaeota archaeon
TAGCACTGTACACTTTCTTCAAAACGAAGTGGGAATAGATAATTGGACTCTTACTGTTTACCTACGAACCATTGAATATACACGTGAAGCCCTAAGAATTGCTAAACAGCTTGGAACACCTAATGCTGCGTTAGAAATGCTTCGCTTTCTCCGTGAAGAGCTTCGAGATTATGTTGATGGTGATATTGCCATTGGAGTATATCCAAACTTTGAAACTGAAACCACAATTTATTTTGAAGCCGAAACCCCCGTAAAACTCTCAATACTAAATATCTCTGAACGTGATGCGGCAGATCTTTCCGTTCGTCCTCTTGGGATACTTCCTAGTCTCTCACCAAGTGCTTCCCAACCTTGGCAAGCCTCCCGAGACCCGTCTCAGATAACTATGAAACATTTCTATATCGGATGTGATGACGAAGCATTTGAAATTTACAATGAGGACTTTAGCAAACCCGCTGATGCTTTTGGGCCAAAGCGGCCAGTGCCGGTCGTCCTCGCCAGTGCCCCGACACCTGACTTAGAACCTGATTCCTCCTCTGACCAAATTAGTGGCGAACAACCCTGGTTAGGTATAATGTGGACGGGTGACTATCGTGGTTCTTCCATTGGCAACCTCACAGGTATCACTGAAGAACCTACAGGGGAAGAATCCTCATTGCCTTCAATCGATGACCTCAAACAAGCCGCTTTCTTCATAGTTTTCACCAAGTCTGCAAGAGAAGGCAATATCCTCCCTGGTCAAGTATTTCCCGTTACCTTTGGTGTATATCATAAAAACTCGCCTGAACCCATTGCCGAACAAACTATTTTCTTCAAAATCGCTAGCCGACCAAAAATCCTCAAGGCAGATACCAATTGGGTAAAAATGCTAAATGAAGACTGGGAAGAATCCTTCAGTATTACCTTTGAAAAAGGCGCGCAGCTACCAAAATACGTACCGCGATTTGCCCCAGAATTTGAACTCAAAGACTACGTTGATCCCCAAACATTGACACCCACAATTACGATGGGATCTGAGGCTGTTGATTTAACCAAATTCCTCAAAAATGTCCCACACCGTTTCAACCTTCGGTACAAAGGAAAACGACAACTCCATTCAGGCAATAATTTCCTTGTTGAGAGTGATATTTCCCTGGAAATGCCTGTACCAGGTCGCATTGGAGGCGAATACGAGTTCCTCAGAATACGAACGCCATCCCGTATAATGACTCCTGAAGAACTTGCTCAACCTAGGCTACGCAATAGGGTGAACTTCCAAGAACTATTTTTTGGAACCGTTTTCATAGGAGACGCAGACTATGATGGAGAATACTATGTTTATCGTTTATGGATTTGTTTCGAACCTGGTGAAGCTAATCCCGCACCAGGCGCAAATTACCGACAGGGCTGGACCAATCACCGTCTAGACATCTTCTTGGATCCGAAAACTTGGCAACCTCGTCTTCTTATAACTGATTATTATATTGAATTTGAGGATGGACGCGGTGAGTGGGTTGAAGCTCTCTTCACCTTTAAAACTCCAAGTTCCACCTTCTTCGGAATTCGCCGTTTAGGTGCAGATTTACATCGCGAAGCCGACCTCAATAATTATCCGCAGGAATTTACTTCAGGAATTCGATCCGCCCTCGTGCCCCTTGGAGTTGACGAAAAGACACCCCTAAAATTAACCGGTTTTGGCCTCGGTCAGCGCCTTGGATTTATTGAACTCGTTCGAGCAAGTTGGGCACGCAATAAATGGGATGGTCCAGTGATTTTCAAACCACCACGTGCCCATCTCTTCCGCGATTATTGGAGCCAACGCTATGAACATGGACTCTATCGAGATGATTGGCAAGGTGGTTCAGAGCAAAATCAGTATGAAATTCGAACTAATGATCGTAGCGGTGGGCAATCAAAATATATTCGCGGATTCGGAGAACGGCAAGTTCCCCATGAAATCGGAATCTTAACTCGAGAAGGCGATCGCTGTGATCTCACAATTACTCCACCAGGTGAACCCAGTGAACCTACTATTATCCGCAATGTCATAAATCCTCGAGGAATCGAACTCTGGACTCGTCCTCATGTAAGCTTTAGTAGACGATTCAACTTTATAGCAAAATACTTCGGACGTCCTCCTCGCATCCATACAGCCAGCCTATACTTTTACAGTACACGCCGTAACCTCAATCCCTACTTCAAAGGACGCATAAAAGGCAAGGACCAATGGATTCAATATCCCGAGCCCAAATACTGGACTGGTAAAGATTGGATACCCATACCCCAAGACTTCGCTCCTACGCTCCACCCAGAAAACCTATCGTATGGCATTAACACTTGGCTTGAAGCCGATGCTTATTGGGTTTACCGGTATGTCTGGTATTGGCCTCTAGAACTTACGTTCCCCCTTCCCCATGATGACTGGGAGCGTGCAGACATATGGGTTAATGCTCGCACCGGAAAAATCGAATGGATTACATCAGATTACCATTGGAGAGAACTTTGGTATCAGAACGCTGTCAAAATCAGCGGCGTCAATCCAATCGTTGACTTCCTTTTCAACTGGAACACTCCGGAGCCCTTAACTGTCAAGGATGGAGCCCCAATTCACCAGTCGATTGTTCCATATTTTGAAGAAGGAAAAACCGTCGGTGAATTTGCTGATCAACTACCCTGGATGTTTGCTCGATACAAACAAAGCTGTGAACATATGCACAAACTTCACCAGGGCTTCTGGGGTAAGCACAAAGTCAAGATCGTTTATGGAGGCCTTTTCGCCATTATTCTTCTATTATTCCTCTTCCTCTTTCCACCAACCCGTGATTTGATACTCGGATTATTTCTTCCATAAATTTCGAATACAACATTAATCTTTAAGAACTTCAGCAACACAGAGCCTACTGTTCCGAATTGGGCTCCTCAAACTTATGGTGAAGAACATGAAAGCTGAAGATGTGAAAAATGTCACCGTCCTAGGCGCAGGCCTCATGGGTCATGGCATTACTCAAAGCTTTGCTCAGGCAGGATATAAAGTAACGATGGTTGATATTAAAGAAGAATTTGTACAGAAGGGCATGGAAAATATCAAATGGAGCCTTGGCAAATTTCTCCAAAAAGGGAAAATCTCCCAAGAAAATCATGATGCTATTCTAAACAGAATTTCAACTTCAACTGATCGTGCTACAGCAGTGAAAGATGCTGACATCATAGTCGAAGCGATCCCTGAAATTCTGAACTTGAAACAAGAAGTCTTTGCGGACATTGAAAAAAACGCACCTAAACATACAATACTAGCGACTAATACTAGTTCACTACCTATCACTGATATTGCCTTGGCAACTAAAGAACCCGAACGCGTTGTCGGAATGCACTTCTTTTCCCCCGTTGTTCGGATGGATATTGTCGAAATCATCAAAGGCGAAAAAACAGGTGATGCTGTGGCTGAAGTCATTTATGGCTTGACACAGAAAATGGGTAAAGAACCCGTGATGTGTAATAAGGACGTTCCCGGTTTCATTGCAAATGGTATCATGATGTTCCCCCTGAACTTTGTTGGACAACTAGTGGATAAAGGCTTGTACACTGTAGAAGAAATCGATTCTGCTACGAACCTAAAAACTGGAAATCCAATGGGTACATTTGGATTACTGGATTTTGTTGGCATTGATGTAGTGTTTAATGTGCTCAAGTTTATGGCTAGCCGAATTCCTGGCATGAAAATGGCCAAGTGCATTCAAGAGAAAGTTGATAAGGGTGAACTAGGTGCCAAGACTGGAAAAGGATTTTACGAGCATCCAGGTAATCGCTGGCAACGACCAGCAGCTTGGTCTGCAGAACTAGCGGATCGCTTTGACGCCCAACTAGTTATTGCTGTGGGCATAAAT
The DNA here is from genome assembly GCA_048882025.1 of Candidatus Thorarchaeota archaeon. Classification (GTDB taxonomy): domain Archaea; phylum Asgardarchaeota; class Hermodarchaeia; order Hermodarchaeales; family Hermodarchaeaceae; genus Hermodarchaeum. Next base: position 3,864 of record JBHLSA010000143.1, read on the forward strand.
CGTGCAGCAACCCTCGTGCGAGAGGAGGTTGCTACTCCTGCAGATATTGATAAGACTCTCAAGCTAGGATTTAATATCCCCATTGGAATGCTTGAACTTGCTGATTCTCTGGGAATTGATGAAGTTGTAAAGAAACTCGAATTTATCGCGAAAGAGTATGACAAGTTTTATGCTCCAGATCCTCTACTGAAAAAGATGATTACGGAGAATCACCTTGGCCGAAAAACTTCCAAAGGCTTCTATGATTACTAAGCTTAAAATGCATAGGAACATTATGGTTCGCCCCTCTTCCTCTTTTTTAAAGATTATATTAACAAATATATTCTGAGGTTGAATTTTGCGTCAAAAAATCCAAGTGGGAATGGCTTCCTTTGAATTCATGGTTAATTCTCGGCGCGCAATTTTTTACACATTTCTAACCCTCTTCATGGCAGAAGTACTTGGGGCTAACTTCATTCAACTTGGACTAGTCATAACTTTGCCGATGATTGCGAATAGCACTATGCAAGCCTTTGTATGGGGTCGAATTAGTGATCGAATTCGTCGACGTCGAATTCTAATCGTTGTAGGCGAAACCTTTGCAGGAATTGGCTATCTTGTTATTTGGACAAATATTACTATTTGGACAGTTATAATTGGCCTTACTCTCATTGAAGCCATTTGGTCCATGTCAAACACTGGTTGGTCCGCGCTTTTTGCAGATCTTTCAAAACCAACAGAACGGTCAACCCTAATGGGTCGCATAAATGCCCTCGGTGTTATCGGACGAATTTTTGGTGCTACAATTATTGGGTTCATTTATGATTTTCCCTTTCCTGGTGCAGGTTTTCATTGGGCATTTCCTCTTGCTGCGGGAGTCATGTTTAGTAGCGTAGTAACCCTAGTAGCGCTTGTACCGGAAGTACATCAATCCGTTGAATCTGAGGAGTTACTCCCCACAACAAGTTTGCTCTCAAAAAAGCCTAATTGGCGCTCTCGATATCCTCGGAATTTCTTGATTTTCCTAGGCGTCTGGGCGTTTATTACTCTAGGCTGGGTCTGTTACTTATCCCTCTTTACATTCTATCTTCGATTTGGTCTCAACCTAAATTCAGTTGAAATTAGTCTAGTTCGAAATGTCAACTCGGCTGTTGGATTGCTAGCTGCACCAATAGCGGGTTTTCTTGGCG
>JBHLSA010000144.1:0-5027 GCA_048882025.1 Candidatus Thorarchaeota archaeon
TTTGCCGACGCCGCCTTCGCCGACGAGGCTGACTTTGAGTTTGCTCATGATGTAGTTGTCGATGAGGTCTTCGAGGGGTTGGGTGTTGTCGCTGTTGCCGATGGTTTTGACTTGGTCGGTGCCGTATTTGCCCACGAGCATGCGAAGGGCGGTTTTGACTTTTTCGGCGACGCGGTTGTCTTCGTCTTGCATGTGGCTGATGAAGACGAGGAGGAGGTCTTCGATGTTGGAGAAGATAAATTTGGAGCCTTGGATGTGGATGGGGAGGGCGGGGATGTCGGTAGACTGGACGTGGCTCATGAATTCTTTGTAGGCGCGGAGGAATTCGCTGATCTGGTGATCGGCAAGAGGGACCCGCCAGTATTGTTTTCGGAAGATGACGCTGGCTTGAAGCCCCACTTCGTCTTTGCGTGGGCTGATGCTGAAAAGTAATGCGTTGTGAATTATAGCCCGCACACCAACCTGTTAAATTTTGACGCTGTTATTCTTGACTATTCGAGGGCGCTGATAAGCTTTTTGGCGAGCGCGGTCTGTGAGGATTGGGGGTGAGGTTCTCTTTGAGGTAATTTTTTAATGGTTGATTCAGATGATTGTGACGAGGACAACAGCGTGTCAACAATTGGCGTTCATGAATTACCAGATTGGTTCCAGAAACAGACCGAGCAACTGCTCTTCAATTATCGAGCGGATATTCAGAAACAACTCGATCGTATCGAAGAGGCGTTGGTGAACACCGCCGAGACGGCAGAACAGCTGCTGGAAGAAGTAGTCATTGAAGGAGAGTTGACCGTTCCTGGAGCCGCGGCGAAATTAGCAAACCGATTGAAAGGGCTTTTTGATGAGATGGAATTTCCCGAAACGATTACCTATTCATCTGTGGAAGAACTCTTGGGAAATATTGAGAGTTACATTCGGGATGTAACTCTGGCAGGACGCCGCTATATTCCGCGATTACCAAAGGTACACAAGAAGGTGGTCAAAGAGCTAGATTACCAATTCCGAGTAATCAGCCAAGGGTATCAAAAAATCAAGAAGCTCTGGGAGAAAGACAAATTACCTAAACAACTGGATCAGGCTCAAGAAGAAGTAGATGAAATTGATCAGCGATCACGGCAACTGGTAACGCTGGTAACCCGGTTAAAGGAACTGCAAGAAGAAAAAGACCATGCAAAGGATCGAATTGAAGAGCAACAGGAGGGTATTGAACAGTTCCGTATGGAATCGGGATTAGCAGAAATTGATAACATCCGCAAAGAAATCGATAGCATACGGATGATTGTGACTAACCAGTTGAATTTCTTGAAAAAGCCGTTTAAGAAGTTGAGTCAAGCCGCAGGAAAAGCCGTGATGATTTCTTCAACAGCCAATGAAGGTGCCGATGCCTATGCTACGGACCCATGGCAAGCTTTTCAAAAGGATGCCGAGACGCTTGCGAAGTTAAAAGCAGGATTGAACGCCTTAAACGATGCCATTCAAGGAGGAAAAATAAAATTTAAAGCTAGCTTGAATCGGAAAGTAACCGAACGCCGAGACCAAGTATGTGAAGCTGGAGCCCTGGATGAGTACGGCCAACGGTTAGCCACACTTGAGGCCCGGAAAGTTGAATTGGGCTCAGGAATCTCCGTTGATGAACGCCGCGAATTGGAGAAATCATTAGAAAGAGCCGAATGGGAGCATCGGGATGCCAGTGCAGAAATTGCTCATCACCAAGAGCAGATCAATCGTATTTCCACACGCTTGAGAACACTCCAGCAACATCTGGAGAGTTCACTCACCAAACTAGTTCGTGAGGAGATTGCCCTTGAATTTCCCGATGATGTGCAAATTATTTTTGCTGAAGAGACAGCCGAAGAAACCTAGAAATTCAATGCACAAAGGCTTTTTAGCTCATATCGAAGGATACGATAAATAGAGGTAAAGAGCTATGACCCAAGAATACCAAACAGTCACCCAACAATACCTGTTACCAATGACATCCTATCTGGTTGAGCTAGGACGAATGGGTGACCGATGGGCAATAAAAATTTATCGTGGGAGAACAGAAATCGCAACTACGCCCCTCACAACGGACCTCAACCATAACGAGATCTTTAATGCTATCCAAAACAATGTTGCCATGCCAATGTTTAGCCCTGAGCGGATGTTTGGTACAATAGGGCGTATGGTGCAAGAAGCCCGAATGAATTTCTCTGGCACACCAGAAACCGAGTCGGATATCTAGCCTCCTAGGTTTTTCCACTAAGTACTGTCAACTTTTTTCTACAAAGGTTTGAATGGCATCTAAAGCTGAGTTGAGTGTAGGTGGTGGGGCAAGGAAAACTAATCGGAAGTGGTTCGCGCCATAGACTGGATCAAAGCCAGAACCATGGACGATGAGAACACCAGTTGCTTTCAACAGATCCATAACGAAAGCCTCATCGGTGGACCAGCGCTTTTGTAATTCAATGCGAGGGAAGATATAGAAAGCCCCTTCGGGTTTAGCAGTTGAAATACCCTTGATTTCGTTGAGCCTTTGGTAAACTAAATCGCGGCGTTCTCGTAGACGTAACAGGACGTCTTGGAGGTAAGAGTCGCTGGTTTGCAAAGCAACTGCAGCTGCATATTGGGCGGGAGCATTGGTGCAAATGCGAATGCGCGCTTGTTTGAGAATATGCTCTTTCAATTCATCAAGTTCCGAATTGGGATGATGAAAGAACATGTAACCAATACGCCAACCAGGTACAAGATAAACTTTAGAAAGACCATTAAATCCAATGACTGGAACATCGCCAGATACCGCGGCGGTGCTTTTGGGAGCCTTGTCATAGAAAAGGCGATCATAGACTTCATCAGATATGAGAGGTAGCTGATATTCTCCGGCAATATTCACAAACTGCTTAACAGTATTCTCAGGGTATACCGCACCAGTGGGATTGTTGGGATTGATCAATACCATTGCAACTGTCTTATCTGTAATTTTTGAACGCAGATCATCGATGTCAGGCCGCCAGCCTTCTTCTTCGATACAGCGATAGGTCCGTGGTGTTCCACCAAAGAATCGAACAAAAGCTAGATATGGAGGATATGTGGGACCAGGAACCAATACTTCAGATCCGGGGTGGACGAGCGCCGCCATCATCATTTGAATGCCCTCAGAGATTCCTGCAGTAGCAATCACATCCTCGACCTTGAGTGAAACCTGATTAACGCGGTTCTCTTTCTCTACTACCGCTTTACGAAATTCTGGTATTCCTGTTGATGCAGAATACCCATTCATGCCCGCCCGAGAAGCATCACAAAAGGCATCGACCATGAACGAGGGTGTTTTAAAATCGTAAACGATTGGATCCCCGATGTTAAGATAGGTTATTTGCTTACCCGAGGCTTCCAGTTTTTTTGCAGCAACAACGACGTCACGAATCGCATAAGTGATGGTCTTTGTTCGCTCCGTTACAAGAATTTGATGAGAAGCCGTTTTTCCCATAATTTGCCACCTTATTAAAAATAGAAAATACTCTAGAATTGTGCCAATTAACGAATTTAAAACCTTGAGATTGTTCGTGAATAGAATGTAGATTTATCGACGAGTCTTCTTCCATTGCTTATAAGCCAGTTTGATATCTTTGCGGGTAACGGTCTTACGCCCTGCAAATTCGGAGAGCTCTTTGGCAATAGTGGCAATTTCGATTCCTAGTTCTTCAAGAACTTCACCAAGTTCAGAAGCAGCATGTTCACTTACCCGTTCAGCACCAGCCTTCCGGATAAGGCGATCAATTGGAGCAAGGGGAACAATACGAGTGGTTTTTTCTCGCGGCATTGGAAACACCTCTATTTTTCTAAAATAACCGTTCTAACTGCCCCTACTTAAGTTTTACACCGATTAAAAAGCGAATCATTTTGAATACTAGATTAGAGTCTTTTTTTTGAAAAAAGAAATGAACATGACGAATTAGGTCTAGTAAAAGGCACCCTTAATCGTTGATTCAAGTTGAGGAAGCGGGCATTTGGCTTTGTTTAAGCACGGCATTAACGACATCTAACCATTCGACACCAATTCGCCATGAAGATACACCTTCATCCATGGGCTGGACCATGGTCTCAAGGAAGTGCTCACCAAGTTGCTGCTGGATTCGACCTAAAATAGTTCCAACTGTAACCAAGCCAATTACGGGATTTGATTTCTTAGCATGGCGTGCGAGTTCTGATGTAGTATGCCACAGGCCATCGTTGAGACAGAGTAAGAGTTCTCGAACAGCCACATCTTTTTGGATCATTTGACGCAGCTTGGTTAATTTTTCACTTTCAACTGGTGGGGTTTTCTGGTCTGCTTCCACGGATGTATCCTCGAGTTGTTTGTGGCAACGGCAGGTTTTAAGGAATTCGCCAATTAAAGAAAACGTTATGAGGGAACTGTAAAAGAAAATCCATTAACTAGCAAAGGCTTTCTTTTTTGGCGCCTTCAAGCAAGTAATCCTTATAGGCAATTAGAGCCATCATCGAAAGCCCCATGTGGTGAAAGCTGTCATGATTATCCCACTTCTTGTGTTAGCCTTGATGCAGGGAGTACTTGAATTTCTGCCCGTTAGCAGCGAAGGACAGCTCCTTTTAATCGCCGTAAATGTTTATGGGATCGACGCGGCTACTGCTTTATCGATTATTTTCTGGTTGCACCTTGGGACAGCCATCGCTGTCATTGCCTTCTACTATCGTGACATTTTCAATCCCGTTCTCATCAGGATGCACACCAAGCAGAGAGCCCACGAAGGGAAACCAGCTGAGAAGTCAAACCTGTTTGGACCCCTTTTTGTATTCGTATTGGCAGGATCGACCGGTACCGCCCTAATCGCACTACCATTATATTTTCTTCTCAGAAGTTATGTAACTCACCTAATGGGCGAGACGATTTCAGCTCTTGTTGGAGTCTTGTTAATCATAACCGGTGTAGTGTTGTTTTTCCAACAAGGTCGAAAGGGAGATTTGGGGTTAGAAGATATTTCAGTACGAGAAGCCTTTGTATTAGGACTAATACAAGGATTTGCTGTGTTACC
>JBHLSA010000145.1:0-5025 GCA_048882025.1 Candidatus Thorarchaeota archaeon
TATACTGAAAAAAGGGTTTGATGATGTATGTGCAAACTCTTAATTCCAAAGGTTTTTGGTTTTGTATTGATTATTGCTTATTAAGGAAATGACGATGGTGAAGCAAGCTATAGTGAAAGCAAGACTGCTATCAGTCATACCGTTCTACCATTATCTCAAAGGTGATTAAATGACTACGGAAATCAAATGTCCTAAATGTGGTGAAAAAAAGAAAATTCGTCTCATGTTGTTGGATACCCCCGAAAACCGAAAGAGAGAAGATGAAAACCCCGAGGGTATTCTTCTCATAGCATCAAAAGCCTTTGATGGAAAAATGGAATGTATGAAATGCCGGCATTTGTGGACACCGTAAACTCCTCAACTCTAAAAGCCAGGGTTCCATCGAGATTCTAGATAATACAACTAGTTTCAAAAATAACTAATTTTTGTAAATAAGTGGGGCATTATAATCCTCTTGATTGTAGTACACTAAAAAGAGATCAGCTATGAGTCGCTAATCGGACCTTCTGAAAGGTTTTCCGATAGGACAAACGTCAATGCAAGTTGTGCATTCGGTAAAGCTATGTGGCGTCGGTCTTTGAATGAGTCGCTTTTCTTTTGTCCGCACATCATCAGGGACATCTGGAGCAAATGGTGTTTCTGCAGCGTAAGTTAAGCACCGGTTAATCTTGATTTGATAGGGTTCTAAAGCTTTTGTAGGACAGGCTTTGATGCATTTCTCACAGTCTCCACACAAATCGTCCTTATATGGTTCATCAACATCAAGTTCAGCTGTTGTCAGTACAGAAATTAATCGGACTCGAGGACCATGATTGGGCGTTATTAGGAGGGTGTTTTTTCCTTGGCAACCGAGCCCGCATCGCACTGCAGCTGTTTTGAGAGGAATCACAAGTGAAAGCTGAGATTCGTAACCTTTCTTTGTAAGATAGTTAACAATCATCCATGCTTTATTTTTCAACACTTCATAGTACAATTGGTAGTGTTCTAATGGCACGTGTGGTGTATACATTTCGCGATTAACAAGCAAAGATGAGTCTACAGCGATATTGAAGGATTTATCCCACACATAATAACTCATCAAGATTACCGATTTCACCGTCGATAACTCTTCTTCTGGCGTACGCAAATTACAGACTGTGCTTACCCACCCATGTGGTAGGCCGCGAAGCATATTCGGATTAGCAATGCCCACTGATACAAAGCCAGCGTCTATTGCTTGTTTTTTAAGATCTTCCGTCAAAGTCATTTGTCAACCTCCTTGCTTGTTTCGTGTTCCGCTTTAACCGCGAGCGTTTCTGTAAGTATGTTCTCTGTCGTTAACGTTAGTGGATGAAATGTATAAGATTTTGTCAACAACGAGTGAGTAGAAAAGTAATCCGTGAGCGTTTTCTCGAAAGAGAAGGGACCATAATTCTCATTGAAATCTTGAGATTCTAGTGTATTTTGGGGATCAACCCAACGGCTCAAAAGATGTATGAAGTTGTATTAATGATTAGTAGCCGATGATAAGAGAAAAAACGAGTAATTCTAAGAGTCTAAGAGGCTTCTTCAATTTAATGCCGGGTCTAATCCATTTGCATTATGACCAATTTCATCTGGTGTAATGTTGTTATTTGCTTCACCTGCTCGATGTATGGCAAATTTAAGTGCGAAGGGACCAAAGATTTGGAATATTAACGTCGAAATGCCAATAACACCCACAATGAGAAAACCGTAATGCGGTAGGCCTAGCTGGGCTAATCGGTCTGCGATTACCACGCTTAATCCCACAGCGACTCCTGCTTGACTAAAAAGGCATAATCCGAGATAACGTTTTACCGTTGGTGGATTGTCACCAATATTTGCTGCTAACCGTGTGCCAAAGTATTTTCCTACTCCGCGCCCAATGACATAGAGTAAAGTAGTGACAAGAATGAATGTGCCGCCAATTGCTAACACGGCAGGGTCAACCATTCCTGCACCAAAAAGCACGAAGAAAAACAGAATTACTGGACTAAAGATTTTTTCTGCCTCATGACTCAGATCGTGTGCTTGGCTGGGCGAAAGATTACCAAGGACAATTCCCAACACCATGCATGTCAGTAGAGAACTGAAGTGTAAGAACTCTGCAATACCAATAAGGACGAGAATTACGCTGACTAACAATAGGATATAGCGTCCATGATCTTTTACCCGTTTCAAAACATGTGCAAGAACTAACCCCGCACCTGCTCCAAGGAGTAGTGACGCTCCAATTTCAATCACAGGCGTGGCGATGAGAAGGGGCAGTGGTAACATTGTCGGGGCAAGCATTAGCAGTACTACACTCATTGTAATGCTGGTGAGAACAATCGCAATGACATCATCGAGTATTAGTGTATACATGACTGCATCCGTAACCGATCCACGGCTTTTATATTCCCAAATTACGTCAGCCGTTGCTGCAGGGGCCGTAGCACTGGCTAATGCGCCTAAAAGGAGCGCAGGGATTGGATCTTTTAGCCAGAGTAGTGTTAAGATAAAAACAAGAAGGGCAGGACCAAAACTTTGAGCAATAACGAGAGGTAACAGGTTGCGCGATTGGCGACGGGCCACACTTAGCTTGAGTTCGTGTCCAATGTTATACCCGATGAACCCAAGGGCTACAGCAGTAACTACCGGAGCAAGGGCAAGAAGCCTTTCATCTATTAGCCCAAGAAGGAGAGGACCTAAGATAATGCCTGTTAGGATAAAACCGAGAACCTGAGGAATGCCTAGACGGCGTTGAATTTCGGCACTTATCACTGTCAATACCACGACTAGGCTGACGACTAACAGAAGTGGAAGATCGATTACAAGCTGTAGCATGAAACCCCACCAATTTATTTTTATATAGTTATATAAAAATTTAAAATTAATTACGTTTATATAAACTTTTCCCTATAATAACAGGGAGGAGACAAAAGTGCGATTTTTACTTTGCGGGCGAAAAGTTCCTCCCGAAACCCTAGTCCTGCAAGTGTTTTCTTAGGACTCGTTTAGAAAGACAAGAATTGAAAGTCAAAGATACGTAAACAATTCTTGATACCACCTGTTTTGGTAATCACAGAGGGTGGAGCGAGTAATAAAAACTGCAAATACCTGCTAAAACGAAGGAGTACTCAGCTATAAATAGCAGTAGGAGAATTAGAAGCTATCCATTCTCGGATGTGATTACAAATGCGAAAAGGTATCCTAATACTTGGACTAATCCTGTTAATTGTCGGATTTCTACCAATCATATTACAGCTAATCGGCTTCGGTATGTATGCCGCTTTCTTCTATCTTGGATTCTATACACTTTATGTAGCAGGGTTCGCCCTTTCGGAGCTCATGCTGATCCTGATCATACTTGGCGTGATTCTCCTAATTGTTGGCGCCGTAGCATAGAGACAAGAATAGAATAAGTATACCAGATATCGACCACCGGAATGGTCTAATGTAGTGGATTTTATAGAGTAGTTTCAGCCATCTTTGTAATATTTGATATGAAGCAAATCTATCTTACATATTTGTCATGAATTGTAGGTAAGTCTTCGAAAGTAGGGAAAAACGCCAATAACACATCAAAAAATAGTCTACTACCATTCAAAAGAATACAAGAAAATTAGATTTTCAGATAGAAGAAGAAAGGATTGGCATCCGGATTCCTGATGTCTACCGAAAGGTGCCGGTCTAGTCCTTGCGCAGTCTCTTTGTCACGAGCTTCCTTATTTCTTCAAGGAGGATAACTAGGGATCCGATTAGGACCACTCCTAGCCATTCATACCAAGCAAGTGGTACAAGTCTGAAGATTGTTGCTAGCATGGGGACCGCAAAGAGGATTCCGACCAGTATGATGTCGATGAGATAGACGACGAGTATGTATCGATTCCGAAGAATTCCCATCTCTCGGATTGACTTGGTGGGTGATCTGCAATTCTGGACGCTGAACCACTGGACCACGATGAGAGTAACGAACATCATTGTCCTGATCTTGTCCTCTGGCATGCCAAGATACTGGTAGTAGACGATACCAACTATGGATGCCATGATAACACCATAGAAAAGCGCTCTGCTGAAGGTTCCCCAAGAGAGGATTCGATCCTTCAAGGAGCCTGGTCCTTCATCCAAGAGACCCTCCACTTTTGGCTCGAGAGAGAGCGCGATGTCTAGCATACCATCGGTAACGAGGTTGATCCAAAGGATTTGAATCGGAAGCAGAAGAACAGGATTCACGAAGAGCAGCAGCACTGCAAGGATAGTGAAGCTCTCGGCCAGATTCGTCGATGTCAGAAAGAGAACAACACGTCGGAGAGAGGTCAGGATGTTTCTGCCCTCTTCAATGCCATCGACTACGGCCTCAAAGCGCTCGTCCTGCAGCACGATATCGGAGGCCTCCTTGGCGATGTCAGTCCCTGTTACGCCCATGGCTATACCCACGTTAGCTTGTCTTAGGGCTGGGCTGTCATTTACGCCATCGCCCGTCATGCTGACGAGCTTGTCGAGGCTCTGTAGTGCTTTCACAACCCTGAGCTTGTGGATGGGGCTCGTTCTGGAGAGAACTGTGGCACCATGAGTCAGTGCATCATGAAGCTGCTGATCATCCATCGCATCGATCTCATCACCAGTAAGTGTCAGGTCTCCCCTCTCTTCAACAAAGATGCCCACCTCCTGTCCAATCGCCTTGGCTGTAAAGGCATTATCACCAGTTACCATGATGACATCAATGCCTGCAATGTTTGCTTTCTCGATGTAGTCACGGACTCCTTCCCTCGGCGGATCGTTGATTCCACAGAGCCCAACAAATGTCATACCCCGGAGGTCCTCGTTGGCGATCTGGGTCTTATCCGAGGGCACAGTCCTGACCGCGCATGCTAGCATTCTGAGTCCTTGTGAAGCGAACTCTGTCACGATATCCTCTGTGTTGGACGGTTTCGTAAGGAACTGCTCTATGACTTCTGGGGCTCCTTTCACTATGACCAGATTTCCATCTCCTTCTGCATCCAGAAGTCTACTGGGCTGATGAAGCGTAGCCATGAACTTCCT
>JBHLSA010000146.1:0-4941 GCA_048882025.1 Candidatus Thorarchaeota archaeon
CACTCATGCCCGAATATGTTGGGATGCTCAAAGAGCTCAAAAACCTCTGGGATCCAAATAACATCATGCATCCGGGACGGCTAGAAGTCTAAGTACTCTCCAGCAAATAGGTTCGTAACCTTAAACCAATCCGCACTTTTTGCACCTTAGCTCAGTATCGTGAGATAATGAATGCTATGTGGCAGTGGATCGTCAACGAACAAGTAGGTAGACAAATACTATTACAATAGTAATAACAGAAATTCGTACTATCTTCAAGTAGGAAATATGAACCAATAGACCCACAATAACCAGATGACAACTAAAGGGGAGCATTACAATAAGACGCCGGGGAGGGTTTCCAAAAATTTATGAATCAGTCTTAAGAGGAATACACAGGTTTCAAGTCCATAAAGGATACAATGAGGAGATAAAATGGATAGTGATAATATTGCACGAGTACTAACAATTATTGGATTAGTGTGGAATGGATTCATCCTCTTTTTCACCTCCTGGATTGCTCTCATCTTTCCATTCCTTCTCATCTTGACTGTGGCAATGTTCTTCCTCGTGATAGTCCTACCTCTCGTTGCGTACAATGATATTGGGAGAGGTTCACAGGGCTCCGCCGGAGTGCTCCTTATCGTTTCTGGCATCATTAGCGTTTTTTCCATAAATCTTGTAGGTGGTATTCTCCTCATCATAGCAGGAGCCTTAACCAGTGGGTATGACCCCACTCGAACCAGACGTTTTAGCTATGACCGGCATAAACCATATGTCCCCCAGGCACACCGATCCACTCCATACATGCGAAATGTGCCACACGCCATCTCTAAGACCTGTGTAAATTGCGGAGTAATACTTGACCGATCAGACCAGTTTTGCCATTCCTGCGGAACCGATGTCAGCTGGTATTAACCTCTATTGAACGCCAAAATATTCAGATACCAATAGTGGAAGCACATTCTCATCAATAGAATTTTTCGAAAGAACACAAAGAGTAAAAGGCACTAAAGTATGTGAAAGCCAGCTATCACTCCTATGTTTTGGAGGACTAGTATAATGACTGAATCCGAAAAACCCAAAACTGAACTAAAAGACTTTGAACTTGAAATCGCCCGATGTATTCATTGTAAAGCTTGTACTATTGCTGATGCTGCTAATCCGAATGGCGGCTTTGAAGTCGGATGTCCTGCTTGGAACGCTATGGAATGGGAAGCCTACAGCGGTGGGGCTAAAATGTGGCTTGCTCGTGCCATCCTCAATGGAAACTATAAGCTGAATACTGATGCAGGCGATATGCTGTACCGTTGCTCTACCTGTGGTCAATGTGAAGAACAATGCGAAAACGAATTACCAACCGTGGACATTATTGAAGCAATGCGTGCTGAAGCCGTGAAAGCTGGCGTTGGACCTTTGGATAAACAAGCTGGCTATTCAAAGGCTACTGAAAGCAAACGTAATCCTTACAACGAAGAACATGCAGATCGGACTGCTTGGGTTCCGAACGAATTCAAACTCAAAGAAAAAGCAGAAGTAATCTATTTTGTGGGGTGCACCGCGTCCTACCGATTGAAAGAACTCGCAATCTCAACTCTTCGGGTCATGGATAAGCTAGGAGCGGATGTAACGGTTAAAGAAGATGAGTATTGTTGTTGTTCCCCTCTTATTCGTGTGGGTAAACTGGATTTGGTCGAAGATTATGTGAAACATAACGTGGAACTCTTCAAGAACTCGGGGGCAAAAATTGTCGTTTCATCTTGTGCCGGATGTTTCCGAACCATGAAAAGAGACTGGCCCAAATTTTATGGACCCCTACCATTTGAAGTTAAGCACAGCGTTAACTATATTGCTGAGCTTTTAGAGCAGGGCAAAGCTAAACTGAAACCCTTGAAGGGCATTAAAGCCACATATCATGATCCTTGCCACTACGGACGTCATGTAGCCCATTTGATTAAGAATCGCAAGGAGAAAGCCGAGTGGTTTGAGGTACCTAGAAAAATCCTCCACACCCTCTTAGGCGATAACTTTGTTGAAATGCCAAGGAACAAGGAAAATAGCTGGTGCTGTGGCGCTGGTGGTGGCGCACGAGCCCAATTTCCCGAGTGGACTTTAGATACTTCCATAGAAAGAATCAAAGAAGCCGAGGATACGGGAGCTACTCATCTTGTAAGTGCTTGCCCCTTCTGCGAAACCTCTCTGGTACTTGCCATTGAAAAGAGCGGTTCAAAATTAAAAATGGTTGATCTCATTCAATTTGTGGAAGAAGCCCTCAACTAACACTGCAAAAACTATTCTACAATCCTGCACTCGTAGGAAATTTCCTCTAGTGGATACTGGGCGGAGAAGTAATAGGTGGGAAAACAACAAGTTAGAAGAGGTATAGATTGATCCATAGGGCGGATACTTGTGGTTCGCACATATAAGATTCAAGTGCTTCCCGGTGACGGGATTGGACCAGAAGTGATTCTCGAAGCGGTGAATGTGCTAAAAACCATCGAAAAAGAGCTTCCAGGATTAAATCTATCGTTTCATGAATTTCCCTGTGGAGGTAAATATTACTTAGAGACAGGGTGTGAGTGGTCTGGGGAAGCAGAAGTCTTCTCGCGCCAAGAAGCAGATGCTATTTTACTAGGTGCCATAGGACATGAAACCGCACCTAACGATCCTGTCCGTCGTGAAGATGGTCAACTGGCAGGAGCTGCGGTAGTGCTAGGTCAGCGACGTGAACTCGAATTATATGCTAATGTTCGTCCGGTCAAACTCTACCCAGGAGTGCCCACTCCTCTTGTTTCGAAAAAATCAGAGGACATCGATTTTGTTATTATTCGAGAAAATACTGAAGGACTCTATGCGGGGATTGGTAAACATTATGGAGAAAATGAGCCAGAAGAAATGGCAGTTGATGTTCGCCCTATTACACGGATAGGCTCAGAACGCGTCATTCGATATGCATTCATAGTTGCCCAAAACCGTTTAGGTGGCGCACCATATGATAACAAACGTCGGGTGACCTGTGTGGATAAAAGTAATGTCCTTATTGGAGACCAACTCTTTCGCCGTGTTTTCAACGAGGTTGCAAGAGAATATCCAAATATCAATCCAGATTTCGCCTATATTGATGCCTGGACTATGTGGTGCCTCCGACAACCCGAGTTTTACAATGTGGTAGTAACACCCAACCTTTTTGGAGATATTATCTCAGATTTAGGTGCAGCGATCCAAGGTGGCATGGGTGTCGCTGCTGGCGGAAATATCGGCGAACGTCATGCGATGTTCGAACCTATCCATGGTTCAGCACCAAAGCATGCAGGAAAACGGCGGGCAAATCCTATCGCAGCTATCCTCGCAGGAAAAATGCTCCTTGAGTGGCTAGCAGAACGCCACCGAGACCTATCGGCGTCAAAAGGTGCAAATTTTATTGAAGAAGCAGTTGTGGAATTATTGAGAGAAGGAAAAATTCGCACCTACGACCTTTGTCTAGGTTCTTATGTTGATGTTCCGCCTTCCACGACTAGACAAGTGGGAAGAGCAATCAAGAAAAAGATTAGTGAGAAAATCAGGGAAAAGTGAATTAAAAATGGCGCACCTAACGATGGCCGAAAAAATACTTAGCCGGCATAGTAAACAAAAAATTCTCTCACCTGGCGAAATCGTGGAAGCAACCATCGATATCGCTCTAAGCCATGAAATGATAGGGAGCCTAGTCTTACCTCAATTAGAATCTGCTAACATCATGGAAGTGTGGGATCCAAGCCGTGTGGTGGTAATACTTGATCATTGGGTACCAGCACCCTCTGTGGAAGCAGCCACAATTCATCAACGAGTGCGTGCCATGATTGAGAAATTTAAAATTGAGCATTTCTATGACGTGGGTCAAGGAATCAGCCACCAAGTCCTTGTGGAAGAAGGCCACGTCCGACCTGGCGAACTTATTGTTGGCACCGATTCGCATACAACAACAGCAGGTGCCTTTGGAGCTCTAGCAACGGGGATTGGAGCAACGGATATGGCGATAGGTCTTGCAACTGGCCAATTATGGTTCCGAGTTCCAGATACTCTAAGAATAAATCTTACTGGTCGACTACCCACACGAGTAATGGGAAAAGACGTTATGCTCTATTTACTCAATAAACTGGGTGTAGAGGGGGCATCTTTTAACACCATCGAATTTCATGGCAAGAGCCTTAAGTTAATGAGCCTTGATGCCTGGATGACGCTAACCAACATGGCAGTGGAAGCAGGTGCTATGGGCGCCTTAATTCCCCCAGATACTCGAGTAACCGAATACGTTAAGGCTCGAACCTCAATGCCATTCAAACCTGTCTACCCGGATGATAAAGCTCATTACATCCAACACCACGATTTGGATATTTCCAACCTCGAGCCACAAGTATCAAAACCAGCACTCCCAACGAACGCAGTTCCGGTTAGCGAAGTTGAAGGGATACCCATTGACCAAGCATTTCTTGGATCTTGTACCAACGGTCGATTAGAAGATCTTCGAGTGGCAGCCCAAATAGTCCGAGGACACACCATTGCCCCAGAAGTTCGGTTTATTGTAAATCCTGCAAGTCAGAAGGTTTTCATTAAAGCCTTGGAGAAGGGCTTCATAAAAATTCTCGCTCAAGCTGGAGCCATTATTGGCCCGCCCACTTGTGGAGCGTGTTTTGGTGGACACTGTGGAGTTCTTGCTCCAAATGAAGTCTGCATAAGTACAACCAATCGGAATTTTCCTGCGCGGATGGGTAGTGCTGAGGCTAAAATTTACTTAGCCTCACCCGCTACAGTTGCTGCCAGCGCCATAAAGGGCTGGATAACAGATCCACGAACAGAGGTTAAATCTCGTGCCAAGGTATAATCCAGTTATCTCAGGGAGAGCATGGCGGTTCGGTGCTAACATCAGCACCGATGATATCATTTCAGGTACACACCTAGGTCATTTATCGAGTAAAGAAATGG
>JBHLSA010000147.1:0-4935 GCA_048882025.1 Candidatus Thorarchaeota archaeon
GCCCATTTATCACCTTCAGCCGCAGACACCCATTCTAGTCGAAATCGCCGCGGATCCATTCCAATTCGGTCAAGAAACGCTTTCATTCGATTAGCACGTTTTTCAGCCCAGACGTTCCCTGAGATATAATGGCAATCACTACCGGTTTCCGTAAGTCGGCAACCAGACATTAACACCATTCCTGCACCCAATCGAAAAGCCTCTAGAATGAATTTATCAGACATTCGACCTGAGCACATAACACGAATTCCCCGAACATTTGCAGGGTAGTTATATCGACTAATTCCTGCGAGATCCGCGCCCGCATAACTACACCAATTACAAAGCATAGCAAAAATCTTGTCTTCAGGATTATCCTTCAAAAGTGCATGGATTTGATCAAGTATTTGTACATCAGTGAAATGATGCTGCTCAATAGCACCAGCAGGACATTCAGCCACGCAGGTCCCACATCCATGGCATTTTGCTGGTGTGACTTGAGCGGCTTTACCCGGTTCAGCTGAAATAGCTCCATAAGCACATCGTGAAACACAAATTCCACATTTGCCTGTCGCACTTCGACAGAGTTCGGGATTAACAAAAGCAACTATAGGTTCAATTTCCCATTCATCTTGAGTGATAATCCTTAGAGCACGTGCAGCCGCGGCACTTCCTTGGGCGACGCTAGCTGGAATGTCTTTGGGTCCTTGAGCTGAACCGCAAAAGAAAACGCCTTCAGTTGCAGCGTCGACTGGTTTAAGTTTGGGATGAGCCTCCATGTAAAATCCAGAGGGGCCAAGTGGAACATTGAGAACTCGAGCTAGATCTTCGGTGCCTTTACTAGGAACAGCAGCAGTGCTTAATATGACCATTTCATATTCGCGTTTGGTGGGTTTACCTGTGCCCATGTCCTCCGCATGTATGTGTAAGTTTTGAGTTTTAGGATCTTCAGTAATCTTTGCAGGACGTCCTTGTTGGAAGCGGATGCCAGCGCGTCGAGCGCGCTGATAAAATTCTTCGTAATCTTTGAAGTTAGTACGGATATCCATATAATAAATGGTGATTTCGGCATCAGGATACTTCTCGTGGAGTAGAAGTGCGTTCTTTATGGTATACATGCAACAGAAACCGGAACAGTAAATATTTGCTCGTTCATCACGGCTGCCCACACATTGGATAAATGCAAAACTGTGTGGCTTGGTTTCATCGGATGGACGAATAACCTTTCCTTCGGTAGGTCCAGCGGCGTTAATTAACCGTTCGAGTTCCATCGCAGTTATTACATTGGGGTAGACACCGTACCCATATTCTGAGATTGGAGTCGGATCATAGGGTTCGTATCCTGTGGCAACTATTATTCCCCCAATATCAAATTCGTACACTTTTTCAACATCATCAGGTAAAATAGCTTCTTGACCTGCATTGTTACAAGCTTCATAACACATCATACACTCTTTGGGGGTAAGCCCAAGACAGTGGTTCGGGTCAATCAAATAAGCCGCTGGTACAGCTTGTGGGTAAGGGATGTAGATGGCGTGTCGCCAACCCAAATTTGCATCAAAATTATTAGGTACCAAGACTGGACACACTTTCTGACAATCACCACAACTGTTACATTTATCGATGTCTACAAATCGAGGGCGTTGTACGACCTGCACTTTAAAATTCCCGACAAAGCCTTCAACTTTTTTTACTTCTGCGTTGGTAATGAGTTCAATATTTGGATGCCTAGCAGCTTCTGCCATTTTTGGTCCAAGAATACAAATCGAACAGTCAAGGGTGGGAAACGTTTTATCTAAAAGGGCCATAATTCCCCCAATAGTAGGAGAGCGTTCCACTAAATAGACCTTGTATCCTGCGTCAGCGATATCTAGAGCTGCATGAATACCTGAGACACCACCACCTATAACTAGTGCAGTGTGAGTAACGGGTACTGTGAGAACTTCAAGTGGCTGGAGGTGATGAGCCTTCGCAACCGCGCTAGCTATAAGGTCAGCGGCTTTCTGTTGACACCCCTTAGGATCATTGGCATGGCACCACGTTCCCTGGTCACGAATATTTGCCATTTCAAAGAAAAACTGATTTAACCCCGCATCTTCTGTGCAGCGTCGAAAAGTGGGTTCATGCATACGTGGAGTACAGGCGGCAACGACGATCCTATCTAATTTCTCTTCTTTGGCGATGCGTTTGATTTCTTCTTGACCAGGATCAGAGCAGGTAAATTTATTGACCTTAGTGGCAACAACGCCATCAAGGGTTTCCGCTCCTTCAGCAAGTTGATCGCAATCAACAACGCCTGCAATATTACGTCCACATTGACACACGAAAACGCCAATGCGAGGTGTTTCTTCAATCGGTTTTTTGGGTTTTGAAATTGTGGCCACCACCAGTTCTTCTCCAATTCACTCCGCTTGTGCTAAATATCTTTGCAACTTCTAGCAAAGGGTTGTCATATTATCATGGAATATTTTTCAAAGAGGTATTGAATATTTGTCACTTGTAGTAGTTTTTAGCATAATTATCATTAGAGAATTCAAGTGTTAATCATCAAGATTTAATTTTTAGCTAATTTTGAGAAAATATTTAGAAAGCCATACCTGCCGCCTCTCTCGTTGGATAGCGTTCAGCCAATATTTGTGTAACTACATCGAAGATTTCCTGAACACCCTGTCCATCCTTGGCAGAAGCCTCCAAAAAAGGTGCATTATATTGAGCAGCATATTCAATTGCTTCTTTGAGAGAAACCAGAGGGCGCGTTTCACCAAAGGTTTTACGAAGATCAGCTTTATTTCCAACAATAACAATTGGGCAGTCGGGTTCAGTTTCATAGAGGTTAATTATCCATTCATGTAATCGATCCATTGTGTATCTACTTGAAATATCAAAAACTGCTATCGCGAGACGGGCACCCTTAAAGTATGAAACTGCAAGATCTCGAAAGCGGATTTGACCACCCAGATCCCAAATTTGTAAGGTGGCAGCCCAATCATCTTTCTGCACGTTTTTTGCAGCAAAATCTACACCAACTGTCAGTTTCATGCTTTCATCGAAGGTGTTCCAAGTATATCGCTTAAGAAGACTAGTTTTTCCAACACCGCCTTCACCAATAAACAGAACCTTCAAAATTCCTACAAGCATCTGTACATCTATCCTTATCCACAATCTTTCTTTGAATCTTCTCCCTATCAAGGAATCGGTCGAATCGCCTTATAGGAGTCACCAGATGTAAAACAACCTGTTTTAATCATTATTGATCATCGCATAGTAGTAGCTTGGAAATAACATCGATGGTTTCTTTACGAATTGCATCCGCATTGTTATGACACTTATCCAGGCAGAACCCGCTGAATCATTGTAAATCATTTGAAATCTAATTCTGCATTAATTGATAATTTCCGATTTGGCTTGGAGTTTATTTAATATCTTTCTCTCATCTAAGCAATTACGAATTCTATTGAGAGCGGCTGTGAAGTTTCAGCTTGTTTTATAGTACGGCAACTCTTTGAGAACACCCATTATTAGAGAAAGGAGAAGAAATAGAATGCGCTTAATAGACCAACTAGAGAACACGAAGATCCTTTAATGCAGCGGCAAGTGACTCATCAAATACATCAACTGCCCGATCGGCTTCTTCTTCCGTGATTATGAGCGGAGGTTTAATTTTGACGACATTCCGTTGAAATTGTAGCGATCGCATGAAGGGCATACTGAGATCATAGATTACACCACGTTTAAGCCCCTCACGTACAATGGCATCAGCAAGAGAATTGGCGGGCACTTTATCTTTCCGATCTCTAACCATTTCAATCCCAATGAAAAGTCCTGGCCCACGGATGTCGCCAATGTGCTCGCTCTTCTTTTGGATTTCTCGTAAGCGTTTCGTGATATGGGCACCAATTTTTTCAGCCCGGCGGGGGAGGTTCAATCGTTGAATAACTTCAAGATTAATCAGTGCTGCAGCCATAATGAGTGGACTACTTCCGAATGTGCTATGCTCTTCTGCTGGTGTAAAAATTTCAAATTTTTTGTCAGCCAGTGTTGCTCCTATGGGTAATCCACCCCCCAAGGCTTTCGTTAATGCCATCAAATCAGGGGTTACTTTGTAAATTTCTGAAGCAAACATTTTACCAACACGGCCAAAGGCTGTTTGCGATTCATCAAAGATTAGAGCTACATGAAGTTCGTTACACAGTTGTCGAATACCTTCAATGTATCGTTGTGGTGCCACCACTTGACCACCAGGGCCCTGCATGGGTTCTACTATGACACCAGCAACGGGTGTATTGGTGCCATACATGAGTAGATTTCGGAGGTATTGAAGGCATTCAAGGTCGCAGTCCTTTGGATCTTGATTTCCACGGCACCGATAACAGTAGGGATAGGGTGCTTTTACAAAATGTTGTAATCCAAAACATGGAAAGCGAATTAGAGGATTAGGCATCCAGTTACTTGCCGTAATTGTGGCTAATGTAGCGCCATGATAGCCTAACCAATGAGTAACAAAGAGTGAAGCACCTGGTTTGTGTATCATAGATAATTTCATGGCAGCTTCAATGGCTGTTGAACCACCTTGATTTTGAATTGAAACTTTTTTTAGTTGACCTGGAGCGATTTGAGCAAGTTTGTTGACAAGTTTGATACGAGGTATCGTTGGATAGCCGTATCTTACATGAGTAAGTCGTTCAGCTTGGAATTGAGTTGCATAAATGA
Source organism: Candidatus Thorarchaeota archaeon (assembly GCA_048882025.1). Taxonomy (GTDB): domain Archaea; phylum Asgardarchaeota; class Hermodarchaeia; order Hermodarchaeales; family Hermodarchaeaceae; genus Hermodarchaeum. The sequence continues at coordinate 4,690 of JBHLSA010000147.1, forward strand.
CATCAGGGTGAACATACCCGACATTTAGAGTCCAAGCCTGGCTTGTACAATCAAGATATTCATTTCCATGAATATCATAAACAATCGCTCCACCAGGTGTTCCACTCGCCAACACTATTTCTTTTAATGGGGTGAGAATATGAGAATTACATTCAGCAAGTTCTTCCTCAGTAACCTTCGTCAGCATCTCAGTAATTTCATTTTCAGTAAGTACTTTGGGTTTCATCAAAGCCACATCAATACATC
>JBHLSA010000148.1:0-4906 GCA_048882025.1 Candidatus Thorarchaeota archaeon
CTTATCGATAAACCGGACGAGGGCGTAAGAGAGAGAGTGGACAGTTCTACCAAACCGGAGGTCACCAAGCATAGCAATGTTCAGCTTCTTTAATCGACCTTGACTTCGACGTATTGTGGAGAGATCAAGCAAAGTTTGGGTTGGGTGCCGCCCAGCGCCATCACCAGCATTGATAACTGGAATTTTTGCTACCTCAGCAGCCCATTGTGAAGATCCTTCATGAGGATGCCGTAAAACTATGATATCCGCATAATTCTCAATGGTTCGAATCGTATCCGCTAAAGATTCGCCTTTAGCAACTGAAGAAGCCCCAATATCTGCCATTGTGATTGTTGAACCGCCAAGTCGAGCCATTGCGGATTCAAAGCTTAACCGGGTCCTAGTTGAGGGTTCATAGAATAACGTAGCCAGAATCCGCCCCGTAAGGTGTGTAGAAGGTTTTTTACTACGGGCAATTACTTCCATTTCATCTGCACGGTCAAGAATTGCTATGATGTCTTGAGTTGTTAATTCAGCGATACTTATGAGATTATTAACTTGCAGTGACACCTTGACTCCTCCTTTGGGCAAAGGCAATGGCTTGAATAAAAATCTTCGCCCAAACAGCCCAATATTTTTTTCAACTAGCGGTTAGCAAGGATATCACTGATTTTTTCCACATAATTTCGAATGACGTTTTCGGAAGGTTCGTCTCTAGAGGCTTCAAGTTGCCTTGTTGTTGACTGGTAAAGATTGAATGCCGTACTTACGATGTGCCTAGTTTGAGCCATTACCATCATCTTATCCTTTAAGGGTAAATCAAGCAATAGGGGAGGAAAGAAAAGCTTTGGAGCTATAAGGAAGATATGAAGCCGGTGTATTGTCTTATGAAGGCTGTAGGGAAGTTGTTGTTCATAAGCATCCGGTGATAATTGAGAGAGTAAGCGATCGAGTTTGTCTTTAGCGATTTCACGTTCACTCTCTGTATTTGTTAATGCAAATTGGCAGATGGAGGTCAAGGCAACAAGCAGTTGTCGTAGTTGTCGAAGGCTTCGATCAGTTTCTTGATCTAATCCCTCTGCTAAATCTTTGAAGAGCTTGCCTGCATGTGCATAATTTCCTTGGTTAATGATATTTAATCCATCAACAAGCCCAACAAAGGTTACTCCAAAGGTGCTAAATATTGAATAAACTTCTGCAAGGTCTGGAACGATTTCGCTAACTTGATCAAAAGCCCATTGAACCTTGTTAAAGCATTCTTGTGCTCCGCTATAATCCTCACGTAGAAGATGAATTTGACCAATTCGCCAATAATTCTCACCCATATCATGGAAGAAGAATAATTTAGAATGGAGCTCAGCTGCCTCAAGGTGTAATTTCTCACTGGAGCTGAGTAATTTTTCACGTACCGATTCTGATGGTGTAAAATCTAAACTACTCAAAAAAAGAAGTGTGTCTGCATGTTGGGTCATCGCAAGAGCGAGTTTGTGACGTTCACCGGTTTTTGACCATTCCTTAACTGCTTTTTCATAGAATTTACAAGCATCATGGAGTAGTTCACATTTACCGACCAGAACACCAAGATGGTGTGCGGCATCTCCAGCTTGTTGATAGGCATAAGCTGTTGCAACAGGATCTGGCACATCCTCTGCTAACTCCTGAGCCCTTTCTCCGTACCGAAGCATTTCTTCATATAACGACTGTTTTTCAACAATCGCATGTGAAAGATCAGCTAATTTTGCACACCCAAATGCAGCGTAGCTCAATGCTACCACTTTTCCTCGATTATCTGGCGTCTGTTCAAGTAATTCTAGACCTGTTTGGCTAAGTTCTCGCTGTCTCTTTGCCCAATCCCGTTTCTTATCACTCCGTGTTTCAAGATCTGAGAGGAAGCCACACATCTCACTGGCATTCATTGTGGCATATCCAGCACCTCTAAGCTCTTTGGTCTGCTCAGCTAAATCTCGCCCTTCTAGCTGAAGATTATATATTTCCATAAGGCGTTCTTTTCGACTTTCTGGATTCATATCAAACCAGATAATTCGCTCCAAGGCAACGCCTAAATTAATTGCAGCGCGGGCACGTAAGTGATAGAGTTGTGTAAATTTTCCTATTTGTTGTGATTTTCTGAGAAATTCTTCACCTAATCGATAGAATTCATTACGCTGGGTGAAATCTTGTTCCAATTCGGCGATTGATAAGAAACCAGTTCCAGCTAGTGTATAAGCATGGAAGAGTTCACCGAAGGTAGGGGTTCGTTCCAAGGTTGTAACAGATTGCAAGAAGTAGTCTTTCGCTTTTTTATAGAGTTCTTGACGAAGCTCTGGCACCTCTTCGTTTTCAGCCATTCGATAATATGAGCTACCAAGGAGACTCAAAATCATACCGCGGATTCGATTATGTGTACAATCAACTAGAGAACGAGCTAACTCGTGAACATTGTCTTGGCGAATCACCTGCGCTAGTTCTACCTCGACACGGTGAGGATAAATCAAATCCAAGCCGTGAATAACTGCTATATTTCCTAGATGACTTCGATTCTTCATTTGACTTAGATTCTGTACGTGGTGGAAAATTGTCTGTAGGAGTTCCTGTTTCTCCTCCCGCTCGGCATATAGTACCAATGGCTCAACAAGGAGAATAAAATAGGTACTTTGCTCTTCTTGTGAGAGTTGCGCTGCAATATTGTTACCTTGCTTAGCCCATATTACCTGTTGGGCTGGTTCAAGGAAAGCAATTAGACTAGAAATCAAATTTAGAGCCTTAGGAAATTTACCCAGAGATTTGAAGCGCTCAATAGCTTCGATTAATTTTTCAGCATTCGGTGTTTCGGGTAACCACCCTTGAGCTTCATATGACATTGCTTCTAGTAAGGTGTATTGTTCTTGACTGATAATCATCGATTCATGTGCTTCTCGAACACGTTGAATGAGTTCGGATAACCTCAATTTCACTTCGGGTAGGCTATTAGCATGCCAGATACTTGTCGAAAGGTTTTCAAATCCGCGAATAGCGATTTCAGGGTTTTGTGTTCGTGAATAGATTGAGAAACATTTCGCCGCCGCATCATGGTATTCGGCATTTCGTTCTAAAATAGACACCTGACGAAGACCCATGCGTACTTCGTCTGGATTCATAACTAGTCACCTAAATGTACCTGATTCGAAATGTAATGCAAGCTCTTCAATAGAATGAGAAAACTGATGATTTGGGTGTAGTTGAACAAACAGATTTTGGCTCATGTTTTCCATAACTTCACAAAAACAAGGAATTATTCCAATTATTTTGACGCCTAATTTTTTATAGAGATCTTTTTCAAGCCGTTGATAATCATCAGGAGATGTTAACATGCTACAGGGAACCTTATTGACAATTAATTCCGGCTTTTTACCTAATGTGTTATTGTAAACTCCGCGGATGAGGTGATGGGTCCCTACAATATCAAGTTGGTCCATTTTGATGACAAGAATTAATTCATTAGATGCTAGAATTGCATTTATCGAACTCATAGCAAATCCTGGGCTTGTATCAAAAATTTGAAAGTTAACACCATATCGATCGAAAAGCAGATCTTTTCCGTCTAGCACTAGTTGAAGCACACGGGCTTGCCACTCTTCATCTAAACTGTGCATTGTCATTTCATTAATCGCTTTACCACTCGGATTAGTAAATCCTACTTGGAATCGTCCTTTGGTGTTAAACTGGCCACTCAGATCGATGAGAACTTCGTATAATTCGCAGCGTTGGGCAAGCCAGTCATTAATCCAGTATTTAATGCCGTTCATTTGAAATAGGGCATTCAAACTGGGAGCTCTAAAATCAAAGTCAAGGAGAACAACATTCCACCCACGCTTCGCTAAAGCAAAGGCGCTATTAGCTGATAGATTGGATTTACCGGTTCCTCCTTTGAAACTGTGAATTGTAATTGATTTATTAAGAGGGGTAGTCTGAGTCCGGTTTCCAATTGAAGCAGGGTCCATATCTCATACTCCTTTTTAATAAAGTCAGCGAGTTGAACCCGGAATCTGGTATTGGTAAAATCGTTTGCACCGAATACGTTCTAAATATCCAAGTCGGAAGAGCGCACCGAGATATTTAGATTCAGCATTCAGTGATTTTCCTGTAATAGTGGAGATTTGAGCCGAATTCGCTTGACGCATTTTTAACATTGCCATGGCAGTTTGTTTGTATCGTGGTGGAATACGCAGAAGCACCATTGCATTGAGTGGTGTCGATTTTGGAGGTTTTTCAATAGTAACTGTTTCACTTAGTTCAGTCCCTCGAACATGGTATTGGTTGTCGATGTAGACGATTATCACATGCGTTGGCTCCCCATGTAGATGCGCATGGCTGACAGGGTACGAGTCAGCTTCATCCACAATAATCTTAGGAACAGATACCTCAATATCATGCTGGCAGCTATGGCAGTAAGTCCGTATCATCACTGCATCTGAAATGTCCTGTGCTTTTGACACGCATGATTCCCCGCTGACTTTGTAGCTTGTTTCCAAGTTTTTTCCCACAATGAGCTCTCTTAAAGATTTGCCGTGACTTTTATGAGTTCCATGTTAGATGCGAACTTCTCAAATAACTTCAGAAGAAAAGGTAAACCTTTGGCGATAGAACATTTTTGTAGAAAAGTTTCTAAAGTGTGAAGAACTAGCTTGAAGCAATTCCAAACTCTTTTAGTGTTAAAAGATGCAGTCTATTCTAGTTGTTGGTTTCAACGTACGTCCCCTCGCAAGATCAGCAAAGAAGGCAGGATATCGGGTTCTCGCTGTTGATTTCTGGGGAGATCACGACCTCTCCCAATGGACGGATGAGCAGATTGCAATACTGGATCAACAGCCTAATCAACGGCCAGATCGACCAAAACTTCCTACTGCTGATGCATTATTAATGGGTGTCCAACAAATCCTTGAAACCC
>JBHLSA010000149.1:0-4885 GCA_048882025.1 Candidatus Thorarchaeota archaeon
CTGAAAATCCATCACTTTTTTGCGATTTTTGGAATTATTTTTGTTACCTTGCATCCAATCTTCTTTGCACTATATCAGATGGATATTACCGTGTTTGTTCCACGATTTGATAGCTGGCAGATCTTTTGGGAGCTAGCCGGGCGTCCCGCCCTCTACATTCTCTACATCGCCACCCTAGCAGCTCTGCTTCGGATGATGGCTCCCAAATACTGGCGCCCCTTCCACGCCCTCATGTATATCGTACTTTTCTTTGCCATTGTGCACGGTAACCTCATTGGAACCGATTTCCAAAATCTAGGGATACTCATTCTTATGAACGCACTCTTTGCCATAGCTATTGGAGCATTCGTCTTCAAACGGTATCGCAATTACCAACGTAAAAAAAGAAAAGAAAAACACCAAATGTAGCTAAAGGAAGCAGCCAATGCAGAGTATTTAGTACATCTGCAGTGATTGGTTTCCATTTGGTGTTCTTCGTGTCGGAGGGGGATATTACTAGCCAAGGTGGTTGACAAACACTTCGTTCATTGTGGAAACAAGGTCGTCGAGAGCGGTACCTGGTTCAAGGAGGATGCCGTTCTGCCAGTTTTCGTCACGTTGAATGTAGTTCGAGTCAAAGGGATTAACTGTGTCCGGAGTGCCGGTGTAAGTGCCATTAAGGAACACGATATGACCGGTTGGGCTTTGGAGGGTAAAGAGTTGAATCCAAGTACCATCTGTGTAGAGAATATCAAGACCAAAGCCGAGGGGATAATAAAGGTCAGAGAGCGAGTCTTCTGATAGACTGGTGCCTTCAAGGCCGGTATAAATTGCGTTATTGATATTTACAACCTCAGCTAAAGTCGTGAGGAAATGTTCTTCGTAGTAATCAAAATTACCAGGCCCCAGCGAGTCATTCAGAAAGGTCGCGGAGACAATCCAAGCACCAGTAACATTAGGCACAAACAGTGCGGCCATCAATTCCGGATACACAATGTCAGTAGAATTACCTAATATCTGGACGGCTAGAATATCAGGCGCTTTGCTTTCCATAAAACTGGAAAGGGCGGTCCCACTAACTGGATCATCAACTGGAGATGTTGGGATAAGCAAGTTGAGTAAATAGGGGGCCGCAAGTGCAACGCCCAACACCACAGGAATCACCAAGAGGGCTAACCATTTTCGATTCATCGTATTCACCAGGATGATATACGCAATCTCTCTTTCGTACATGATTATATTATTCTACAGAATAGAACACATAAAATTGAAAGAAGTAAGATTAAACAACTGATTTGACCCTTTAATCCACGGCACAACTTGCTAATAGGATTCATCCGCAGGGGATTGGAGTAGGAATGGAGTTATTCAAGTTGGTGTTATTTGGGCGTCCATGGAATACCGTATTTTTCAACAAATGCGATTTCGTTTAACAGTTTTCGTGACCGAGGTGCAGGATCTTCATCCGGAACGCCAATAGCTACAAGAACCACAATGTCAGCAGTTTCAGGTATGTCAAGAGTGGTCTTAACTTGTTGGATAAATTCGTGTGATCGGGATTCATAGGTGGCAATCCAACAGGATCCGTACCCAAGAGCCGTGGCAGCAAGAACGAGATGATCAGCCGCAATCATCGGGTCTTGTAAGTGCCATCGCGCTTGATTACCAGGGCAACATGACTTCTGCTGCATTCCTAGGACCACGATAATAGCATTAGCATTGCTGATGAATCGCTGTTGGGCTGGTTCACCAAGGAGCGCTTTAATTTCTGGGTTTTTCACAACAATGAACCGCCAAGACTGTGTGTTATTGGTAGAAGGGGCAAGTCGGGCCGCGTTCAGAATTCGTTCCAAGTCAGCATCGGGAATATCATATGGCTTGTATCGTCGTATACTTCGGCGCTTTTGGAACACAGCAAAGATATTTTCGGAGACATCAGGAATTTCAGTAGCTGCCGACTTGGATTGTTCTGCTTGAGCAATCTTTTTTCTGGTCATATAACCTCATCTCTTTTCCGTGCAGAGACCCCTTGCGTTAACAGCTATTTTCGGCTGTATAGCAAGGATGCCGCGAACCTCGTACCAGCTGCGGTAATTTGATTTTTGGGACAGCAAAGGCTTATCCATTTCTTGTTGGTTGTCATCTTTTCAACCTCTTATTTATTGGGTATCCAATAATAGGTATTGGGCATCCAATATTTAAATGTATTGGGCACCCGATATTTAGAGAATCGATAAGCACTGACACCAAAAACAGACCAAATCACACTAATCGATGTTAAACATTAAGTTGAGGACTGGCCAGCTTCGAGGATTTCACGGAATACACGGTAAAAATACTGGGTAGCGACATCTAATCCCGTTCGACCTTCCTTTGTTAGACTATAGACCACTTGCCGCCCTTTTCGTTTGCCATCGATCAGGTTCTTCTGAGCAAGCTCTTTCAAAGCCGGGTAAATCGTGCCTGGCGTGGGCTTACTTCCACGGCGAAGACCAATCTGCTCTGCTAACTCTTGACCATTCATAGGTTTTTTGCTGAGCTCCCAGAGGATTTGGAAGGAAAGCATGCCTCGCATGTCACAGCAATCTGGAGGACAACACTCGTCGACTTCTTTTTGTTCAGGCATGATATTTATTGGGCACCCGATACATTTAAATGTGTCCGTTTTCTAAGCCTTCACATAATATTGGACAACCAATATATGGTGACCCGTAATGACAGGAACGAAACCCATAACCAAAATGACTGATGACGAAATCAAAGAAGAGGTGCGAAAAGCCTATGCCAAAGTAGCCCAACCCACAAGCTCTTGTTGCGGAACTGGTACCAGAGAGGATTACGCAAAAACTCTTGGATATGCGACTGATGATCTTCCAGAATCGGTGACCGAATCCTTTGCAGGCTGCGGAAATCCCACAGCACTAGCCAGCCTGAAAGAAGGCGAAGTCGTCCTAGATTTAGGCAGTGGCGCGGGACTTGATGTATTTATGGCAGCGCGACAAGTTGGACCCTCCGGACAGGTCATAGGCGTAGACATGACACCTGCAATGATTGAGAAGGCAAAAGAGAATGCCAAGAAAATGGCTATAACGAATGTTGAATTTCGACATGGCGATATTGAAGCGCTTCCCGTAGACGACGAATCGGTTGATGTTATCATCAGCAACTGTGTAATTAACCTAGCACCAGACAAAGGCAAGGTGTTCCAGGAATCTTTTCGAGTTCTCCGTCCGGGGGGACGCATGTTAATTTCTGACATTGTTTTGGAAAACACCCTGCCCCAAGAAGTGCGTGATCAAGTAGCAGCATATACCGGCTGTCTGGGAGGAGCCATCCTTAAGGAAGAATACCTGCAGCACATGCGCGACGCAGGTTTTACCGATATACGGATAGTCAGTGAAGCCCAATTCAATATTGCTACGAGTGCAAAGATTGAGGCATTCAAACCAAAACCATAACCTGACATTACATCGCTCTGATTTATCCAATAGTTCAAAGTTCGTTTGTGGCATAAAAGCAGGTGTTGGTTAATTGTGAGAAATGCGAGTCTAAAGAAGGAAGTCTTTGATAAAAACCTGTTTAGCCCCCTTCCTGTTGCATTGGTGGGAGCCGTAGTCAATGGTAAACCTAACTATCTTGTGATTGGGTATATGTGTCCTTTTGATTTTGGTCGATACCTCTTCTTCAGCTTGTACAAGAAGCGATATACTCGCATTGGCATTCACGAAACTCAGACTTTTAGTGTGAACGTTCCCTCCGAGAACCTTGTTAATGAGGTCAGAATTTGTGGTAGTAAGTCCGGGCGAAACTTCGATAAAAGCAAACTCTTTGAAACATTTTATGGCGAGCTAAAGACCGCACCTATGATCAAACAATGTCCAATCAATATTGAATGTGAAATCGCACAAATCTTGGATTATGAACAAAACGATGGCGTGATTGGCCGTGTCGTCAATTCCTATATCAACCGTGACTGTTTGACTAATGGACAACTCGATATGCAGAAAGTCCATCCCATCTTATGGGCTAGTGGAGGCGATAACAACTATTACCAGCTTGGAAATCGGATTCACCAAGAAGAGAAATGAGCCTCCACGAATTGGTGTGAAGTGCAGAGAGATACCTCATGGCTTTTTCCAAGACACTTGCTTGCCCATCAGTAATGAACTTGATTATAATATTCACTCCACTATAGGAACCAAAGCAGATCCAACAGAAACCACCCGTCTAAATTGTAATGGTTCAGGTAAGACTGCAGGGGATTACGGCGAGTCATTGAACGAGCTAGAAAAGATTTTGAAAACCTGACAAGACGAGTTGTCTAATTTTTGGAACGAAATTCGTCAAAAGCCCTTATTACTCATGAAAGTGAAAATAAAATTAGGTTCCAAAGGAACACTCCTGACCTCAACTTCAGATTACCAATTAATGAAGAGTCAAGGACTAATCACAAGTAACCATCAGTTGCTTGTTCGAACCATTGGAGGGATGAGGGCCCCACTTTACTGTGGAGGAGGGAAGAATCTATGAAATACTGGAAATGTCCACAATGTGGTGGTTCCATTAGCGAATTTCTCCACCTTTGCCATAAATGTAATTACATTCGTCGAGAAAAAGACAAACCACGCCATACCCTGGCATTCTGGAAATGCGAATGGTGTGGAACACTGAATGTGAGTTCACGAGAGAATTGTCGTCAATGTTATCAGTTTCACCGCCCAATTGAACCACTATTATCAACGTAGAAGGAGAGGACAGCCTAACAAGGGCCCCGTTCTAAATGTGGATTATCTCAGGCGATCTTCCCTGACAGGAAAACCACCCCAACCTATCACTTCCTAGTGATGAAGCCTTTTCTTGTGAAAAAAATGGGAGTAATGCAGCCAGATATTCAATCTGGTTGCAC